>WTJX01000297.1 GCA_011524675.1 Cytophagales bacterium | reverse complement strand
ACTTTATGATGATAGTTTTTTTTATAAATCCTGACAGTTTTCTACCTGTTAAGAGGGTCATTAATATCTTAGCAGACAGTATATGTAAATAGTTAGTCAGTTTTCTAAGGTTTTGTGCTGAGTAAAGGCTTTAAAGTGTTGTATAAGTCTGAATAAGTGCAAAAGATGATTTTGCAAAGTCTTCTATAAGAAAATGTACTGTTTCTAATTCTTTTTTTAGGTTAAAAATTTATTGACCATTGACTGTGAATTTAATGCTAAAAAGCCAATAGCTAATGCATAAAAGCTAAAAGCTCATTAGAATTAAGACATACTTTCGAGAATGCTTAGCTTGAATAAGTTTATTTCAAACAAAAAAATGTTTGACATTCACAATTGAAATCCATTTCTTTGCATCTGTTTAAACTAAAAAAAATTAAAATCATGGCTAACGTAGCAGAAAAAGTAAAGTCTATCATCATAGACAAACTTGGTGTAGAGGAGTCTGAAGTAACACCTGAAGGTAGCTTCACTAATGATCTAGGCGCAGATTCATTGGATACAGTAGAGCTTATTATGGAGTTTGAAAGAGAGTTTGATATTTCTATTCCTGATGAGCAAGCTGAGAATATCTCTACAGTAGGAGAGGCGATCTCTTACATAGAGCAGCACTTCGGAAAAGAAGCTTAATTATTTAAATTAAGCGCTCATTTATCTTTACATCCCCTTTTTATTGTTATCATCTGATTTATTATTTATTTTAGATTAAGATGCTATCCTCACAAAAAGGTCAGGATACCAAAACATTAATTCACGTTTTTAATTGATACGATTATTTTTTTAATCGTATCATTTTTTTGTTTATATGGAATTAAAAAGAGTAGTTGTTACTGGTTTAGGTGCATTAACTCCTATAGGTAGCAATATATCTGAGTATTGGGAAGGCTTATCTAATGGGGTAAGTGGAGCAGTACCTATCACACATTTCGATCCAACAGATTTTAAGACAAAATTTGCTTGCCAACTTAAAGATTTCGATCCAGTAGCGAGAGGTATTGAGAAGAAAGAAGTTCGTAGAATGGACGCCTTTTCTCAATATGCTATTGTAGCTTCTGATGAAGCAGTACAGGACGCAGGACTAAAAGACTTTGCACCTAATCAAGATAGAGTAGGTGTTATTTGGGGTTCGGGCATTGGAGGAATTGGTTTCTTTGAAGACGAATTGGTAAACTTTTGTAAGAATAATTACAAGCCTAAGTTTAACCCCTTTTTCATACCCAAAATGATTGCAGACATCGCCTCGGGTTTGATCTCGATGAGGCATGGTTATAGAGGACCAAACTTTACTACAGTGTCTGCTTGTGCATCATCTACAAACGCACTTATAGATTCATTCAATTATATCAGACTAGGTAAAGCAGATATTATTGTTTCTGGAGGTTCAGAAGCACCTATCACTAGGTCTTCTATTGGTGGTTTTAACGCTATGAAAGCACTTTCTGAAAGAAACGACGATCCTACTACGGCTTCTAGACCTTTTGATAAAGGTAGAGATGGCTTTGTGATGGGAGAAGGAGCAGGGGCAGTAATCCTAGAAGAATACGAGCATGCCAAAGCTAGAGGTGCAAAAATATACGCTGAAGTAGTAGGTGGAGGTATGTCTGCCGATGCACACCACCTTACAGCACCACATCCAGAGGGGTTAGGCGCATTGAATGTTATGAAAATGGCTTTGGATGACGCTGGAATGAAGGCAACAGAGCTAGATTATGTTAACGTACATGGTACATCTACACCGCTGGGTGATATAGCTGAAATCACTGCTATACATAAGGTGTTTGGTGAGCATGCTTATAACATCAATGTGAGTTCTACAAAATCAATGACGGGGCACTTATTGGGTGCAGCTGGAGCAATCGAAGGTATCGCATGTATTTTGGCGATCAAAAATGGTCTAGTACCGCCAACGATTAATCACTTTGAAGATGATGAAAAAATAGACTCTAAACTGAACTTAACTTTCAATAAAGCTCAGAAAAGAGACATTACATCAGCATTAAGTAATACTTTTGGTTTCGGAGGGCATAATGCTTCCGTTATCTTCTCAAAAGCTAATTTATAATCCAATTATCAATAACTTGTTTAGCAGATCCAAATCTCCTCATTCTAAAGAAATCTTTCAAAAGATTCGTAAGATTACTGGAATAAATTCTAGGAATAAGGAGGTTTATTTGCTTGCTGTTACACATTCTTCCTCCACTTCTAGTAAATATTCTAATGAACGCTTAGAGTATTTAGGTGATGCTGTGCTAGATACTGTCATAGCAGAGTATCTCTTTAAGAAGTATCCCTTCAAGGATGAAGGCTTTCTTACCAATATACGCTCACGAATAGTCAATAGAGAATCGCTAAATACCATAGCAAGAAAGTTAGGCCTAAACGAGATCATACAGCATAACGCTCGTACAGATATATCAAAAAAAAAATCGTCTATCCATGGTAATGCTCTTGAGGCGTTGATTGGCGCTGTATATATTGATAAAGGGTTTAAAGGGAGTAAAAAATTCATCTATACTAAAATTATTACGCCTCACTTAGATATCGCTTCTATAGTCAACACTCCAAATAACTTTAAAAGTATATTGATAGAGTGGAGTCAAAAAGAAAATAAAAAAATAGCGTTTATAGAAGAGAAAACAGAAGAGGACAATAGGTTGTTTTCTATTACGGTAATGGTAGAAGGAAAAGCTACAGGTACAGCTTCTGCTAAAAACAAGAAAAAAGCACAACAGTTAGCTTCGGAGAAAGCGTGTAAAGCGCTAAAGGTATCATTGAATTAAAGAGGGAATCCGCAGCTTGTCAAATCTTCCTCTGTATCTATATCTGTGAGTTCCTCTAGTAAGAAATAGTTTAAGTTTAAGCTTTCGAGTGTTTCTATCGTTTCAGTCATCAAACTGCTCTGACTCCAACTTTTGCCTTCAAATAATGCTGGAATAAATGTATTCATTCCTAATAGGTAATAGCCGCCGTCATTGGCAGGACCTATCACTACCGAGATTGAGGGATTCTCCAATTTTGCAAAGGCTTCAAGCATATGTTCTTTACTCAAATCATAACAATCACTCCCTATAATTACCACTTTTTGGTAGTGTTCAAAACTGGCTTTTATCGCATTTGACATTTTGTCTCCCAAAGAGGTTCCTTCTTGTAACTGCTTATCAAAGTCATTTGTCGACCAAAGGTCGTTATTATCTATCCATGCACTATAATAAACTATTTTGTTGACGGGGAGCTGTTCTGTTTCGGTTTTCGTTTTTTCTAATAGCTTTTTATATACCTCTAGGGCTTTTTTGTCTCCCATTGTTTTGGCAAGCCTAGTTTTTACCTTGCCCAATGCAGGGTTTTTAACGAAGATTAAAAGACAGGATGAAGAGTTCAAAGAATATGGATCGTTTAAGGTTAGTGTTTTTGCCTGCCTACTTAAGTAGGCAGACAAAAATTTTTATGATGAGTGAAAATAGAGTTAATTTGTATTGATTGCTTGCCTTAATTTATCTAGGTCTCTTATAAGTAGTCTTTTCCTGTCAAAATTAATCAAGTTTTCATCTCTTAATTCATTGAGCGTGGTGGTAACGGTTTGTCTTGCTGTGGCTGTTATTTTAGCGATATCTTGATGCGTGAAAAACTGTTTTACCAAAGTTTCATAGCCTACCTTTTTTCCTTTTTCTTCTGCCAGTTCAAGTAAGTATTCAATGATTCTTGTTCTAGAATCTTTAAAAACTAAAGACTCTATTTTTCGTTCCATCTTGATGAGGCGTAATCCTACAAGTTTGGTCAACTTCATGCTTAGTTCTTTATCCTTATACATGAGTGTTCTCATGTCTTCTAAGGTCATAGGGCATATTTTTACTTGTTTGTCAATGGCTTGAGCATAGTTTTCTCTTTTGTTTTCGCCAAAGATGGCAAGCTCACCAAATAACTCTCCTGTTTGTAAAACAGTTTTGATTACTTCTTTGCCATCTTCTGAATAAGAACCTATCTTTACTCTGCCTTCGGCAATCATATATACATGTGTGGAAGACTCATTTGGAAGGTATATGAAGTCATATTTATTGTATGTTTGGATAGGGAATTTCTCTTTCAGCTCCTTTGTTTTTCTAGGGCAAAAAAGACTTAGCAAGTCCACATTGTCTAAATACCACATTTCATTATTCGTATTGTTCATAGCTTTAAATATCGTGTTTACATTGGGTAAAAGGGCATGGAGTGCAAACTTTAAAATAAGTAAGTGGTCGTCCCAAAATACTTATGATAAAAAACGGCTATTTTAATTCATCTCATCGTTAGAGATACGCATTTTAGCTTGCTAAAGCTTTGCTTTCTTCCTTGATCTGAACTAAAATTACTCGTTTTGTAAAATACAATTATTTTTGTCTGCCTACTTAATCGTTCAAAATCTTTATAATTATTTTTGTTTGCCTATTTGTGCTCTAAATAACGGTAACTGAAGATTCACCTTTCAAATATAATCATCATGGTAGAAGAAGAAAAAAAAACTAATGTACTTAAAAAAGAAGAAATCTTATTTGTTTTACTCTCGGGTATTTTTTTTGGTTCACTTGTTATGTTAAACATTTTGGGTGTGACCAAAATCATAGATATGTCTTTTATTCTTTTTGGTATAAAGGTTCCTTTTTCTGTTACTGTTGGAGTACTTCCTTATCCTATCACATTTTTATGTACTGATTTTATAAGCGAATTATATGGCAAAAAAAGAGCCAACCTTGTGGTTTGGGTTGGTTTAATATTAAATTTATGGTTGTTGTTTATCCTATGGCTAGGAGGTGTTTTGCCAAGTGCCGCCAATGTTCCGGACGATATATTTATGAGTGTGCGTTCGCTTACTTTTGCGACTACTTTTGCTTCTATGATTGCCTACCTTATTGCTCAGTTTGTAGATGTACATATTTTTCATTATTTCAAAAAGAAAACGAATGGCAAAAAGTTGTGGCTTAGAAATAATGCTTCTACTCTTGTGAGCCAGTTGATAGACACCATAGCTGTGTTGTTGATCTCACATTATTTGTCAGATGCCTTTGGTTTCAAAGGTAAAGAAGATGTTGTTCACTTACTTATCGTGCTCATATCCTCTAGTTATATTTTTAAGTTGGTGTCCGCATTATTGGATACTATTCCTTTTTATTTTGGGGTTAAGTTTTTTAGAAAGCATTTTGATCTATAAAGATTTTTGTGCAGTTGACAGCTGTAGGGGGCGAGAGCTGGATTCTATTCCACGAAAGTGGCTTTAGCTTAATGAAGAATTAAGAATGAAAAATTAAGAATGTAGTGTTGAGTGGATTGGAAGAGTATAGCTTTATAGGAATTAAAAGAATG
>WTJX01000066.1 GCA_011524675.1 Cytophagales bacterium | reverse complement strand
GCGTTCTACGGCTGTGGTGAAAGCATTACAACAAGAGCATAGTGTTAATCCTAATAAATTGATTGCAGCAGGTAGAGGTGAGTATAATGCTATAGCCTCAAATGATACGGAAGAGGGTAAATCTATGAATAAGAGAACCAAGATCATTATTCTTCCTAAGCAAGATGAACTCTACAATCTATTGAAACCTATAGAAGAGTAAAAGAAGTAAGACAATAAAATTTAAAGAAGGGAACAGTATTCATCATGCTTTTCCCCTTTTTTTTTTTGAGAGATGTAAGAATAGCTATTTTTTGATAAAACTATGTACACTAACTTTAAACAGTTAATCAGATGAAACTTCAGAGTTAATTATCTTTAGGCCTACAACTACACTGCCCATTTTTTTTAGGTACAGGATCATAACCCGATGTACCCCACGGATGACACTTCCCTATTCTTTTCATACCTAACCACACCCCTTTGAATGCTCCCCATTCCTGTATCGCTTCTATAGTATATTGGGAACACGTAGGCTCATGTCTGCAACCACGTGGTAAAAGAGGAGAAATACAGTATTGATATACACGGACTAAGACAATGAAAAATATACGTATGAGTTTCATGTGGTTTAAAATGTGTTCAAGTGTTCGTGTATTCAAGTGTTCAAGTTGAAAAAGCTTTGCGCAATGAGGTTTGAGTATTTTTAATCATTCCCTTGTGAGCTAAATGCAATAATGTTTAACGCTCAACCTTTCACCTTTGACATTCAACCTTAACTATTCATGAAGGTAAGACTTCTATTCTTGTTTTCAAAAAGATTATTTTTGACTAATTGGGTATGATATCTATTTGTGTCTTTTTTGTGCATAACTCCATTAGTTTTTTATTGCCTTATTTGACGATCTAGCGTAAGTTTGAAAACTCGTTTTGAATCAAAATCACCTATGTTAATCCATATTCAAAAAATTGCTCAAGAGTTGTCTCTTGCCGAAAAAAATGTCAACGCTACCTTAGAGTTGCTAGACGAAGGAGCTACAGTACCTTTCATTTCTCGTTATCGTAAAGAGCGAACGGGTAGTCTTGATGAAGTAGAGATTACCAAGATCAGAGATTTAGCACAAAAGCTAAGAGATACTGACAAAAGAAGGGAAGCTATTCTCAAATCTATCAAAGAGCAAAAAAAGCTCACTCCTGCTTTAGAGAAGAAAATAAATGCTGCTGAAACTATTACTGAGCTAGAGGATTTGTACCTTCCTTACAAACCAAAAAGAAGAACAAAGGCTACTATTGCCAAAGAGAAAGGTCTTGAGCCTTTGGCAAAAGTGATATTTGAACAAAAAAATATCGATGTAGAGGCTGAGGCATTGAAATATGTGGACAAAAGCAAGGAAGTAAACACTGTAGAAGAAGCGCTACAAGGTGCGAGACACATCATTGCGGAGGTCGTGAATGAAGACAAGCATGTAAGGGAAATTACGCGTAAGTTATTTTCTGAAAAGGCTGTCATCTCTACAAGAGTATTAAAAGGAAAAGAAAAGGAGGCTGAAAAATACAAAGACTACTTTGAATGGGACGAAAACCTCAAAAAAGCTCCTTCTCACCGTGTTTTGGCTATGCGTAGAGGTGAAAAAGAATTGTTCCTCATGATGGATATATCGCCCGAAAAAGAAGAAGCTATCCAGCTTATCGAAAAACAAGTCATTAACTCAAATACTAGCTCAGCAGCACAGGTAGAACTCGCCATAGAGGATGCTTATAAACGCTTAATCAAACCATCGATTGAAACTGAATTTCGTTTGAGTTCAAAAAAGAAGGCGGACGAAGAAGCTATCACTGTATTCGCAGAAAACCTAAGAGAACTATTACTTGCCTCTCCTTTAGGACAAAAGGCAATACTTGCCGTTGACCCAGGCTTTAGAACGGGCTGTAAAGTAGCCGCCCTAGACAAACAAGGAAAACTGTTAGACCATTTAGCCATCTTCCCAAATGAACCACAGAAAAAAGTAGCTGAATCTGGAGCTATGGTAAAACATTTGGTAGATATACATGGCATTGAAGCTATAGCTGTGGGGAATGGTACTGCGAGTAGAGAAACTGAAAGCTTTCTACGAGACCTAAAACTACCTTCTGAGATACAGATCATCTCTGTAAACGAAAGTGGTGCTTCTATATACTCCGCATCGGAAGTTGCTAGAGAAGAATTCCCAGACCATGATGTTACAGTAAGAGGAGCTGTATCCATAGGTCGCAGATTAGCTGACCCTCTGGCAGAACTTGTAAAACTTGACCCTAAGTCTATTGGTGTAGGGCAGTATCAACACGATGTGGACCAAAACGGTCTAAAGACTTCACTTGATGAAGTGGTATCTTCTTGTGTGAATGCTGTAGGTGTAGAAATGAATACCGCTAGTAAACAGCTACTTACCTATGTCTCTGGTTTAGGTCCACAGTTAGCAGAAAACATCATCACCTACCGAAACGAAAACGGACCTTTCAAGACTAGAAAAGAACTAAAAAAAGTCCCTCGCATGGGAGAAAAAGCGTTTGAGCAAGCCGCAGGTTTTTTACGCATCAGAGGCGCAAATAATCCTTTGGACCACAGTGCTGTACACCCTGAGAGTTATCATATCGTGGAGCAAATGGCAAAAGATTTAGGCTGTAATGTGCAAGAATTAATGTCTGACACAAGTAAAAGAAGCCAAATAAAGCTAAACAACTATGTTACTGACGAAGTGGGGCTACCTACATTGAAGGACATCTTAAACGAACTCGAAAAGCCAGGTAGAGACCCTAGAAAATCTTTTGAAGCTTTTCAGTTTATGGAAGGTGTAAATGAGATCTCTGATTTGAGAGAAGGCATGAGGCTACCAGGAATTGTAACCAATGTAACAAAATTTGGTGCTTTTGTAGATATAGGCGTACACCAAGATGGCTTGGTACACATCAGTGCTTTAGCTAATACTTTTGTTTCCGATCCTAGTCAAGTGGTCAAAGTACAACAGAAAGTGATGGTTACTGTGCTAGAGGTAGATGTGGATAGAAAGCGTATTTCTCTTTCTATGAAAGAAGAACAGCAAAACGCTTCACGTTCTAAAGGTAAATCTTCTAGGTCTAACGGTTCTAATAAAAGAACACAAAAGAAAGAAGAATATCAAGATGACTTCCAAGCTAAACTTGGTAAGCTAAAAGGCTTGTGGAGTTAGTGCAAGGCATTGGATATTGGTTCTTATGCCTTCGGTAAACCAAGCATTTCGTTTTAGTTTTTCTCGACTTTTGATCAGCCCGCTAAAGCTTTAAGCCTTTAGCGGGTTGCGCTGAATAGCATATAGCTTTTTTTTAATAATAAGTCCATAATCAATGGTCAATAGTCCATAAATTGTTGACTATTTTCAAAAAAAGCTAAGTGCTAATACCTAAAAGCTTATTAGATTGGCTTCACTATAGTTTCAAATAAAAGGCTTTTACCATTTGTTTGTACTCATCTGTATATTCATGACGCTCCTTTTCTAGTATGATCACATCTTCTTGTAGTTGATCTATAATATTCCCATTTTCTAGAGTCAATTGCAAAAGGCTTCTTTTGATAGGAGCATTCTTATTTCCCTTCGTTCTAGTGATCCTTATGGGGATTAATCCATTCGTTTTAGCCACGCTAAGAAACAACTCTTCTTGGTCAAAAGGGATAATCACACAGAAAACTCCCTTATCTACCAGTAGGCTACTTACGCCATATAACAACTCTTGAAAAGGTAAAGAAGCTTCAAATCTCGCTTGATTTCTCTCTTTGCTTACTGTCTTTTGTCCATTAGCAAAGAATGGTGGATTACTGACTATAAAACTATACTTTTCTTTTTGCTTAGCGCAAAATGTTTGAAAAGACATACAAACACAAGTTAACCTTTTACTCCAAGGTGATGCTAAAAAATTATCCCTCGCTTGAGTATAAGCAGCATGATCTATCTCTACAGCATCTATGCTCACTGTACTGAATCTTTGCGCCATCATCAGACTAATAAGTCCACTACCTGCTCCTATATCTAATATGCTATTAGGAACGCTAGGACTACTAGCCCACGCTCCAAGCAATACACCATCTGTACCTACTTTCATGGCACATTTATCTTGCGAAACACTAAATTGCTTAAAATGAAATGGTTGAGACATGATAATGAAATCTTGTGGTATAAAAAGCTAGTTTGCATCGAATCATACTAACCTATATTAAGTACAAGGTACAAAGAATAATGCTTTCATTCTCTTGATTCTTGATACCAATTAGCTTTCGCTTTACTATACATTATTTCTAGGTACAGTCCTTATTTTTATACATACTGATTCTAAATTTAAAGCTAGTAGAACTTATTAATTTAGGCTGTGTTATGTTTGTAGTAGAAACATCCAACATGCGGAAGCTGGGGAGATATTTTGAAAAGTAATTATACAAAGTCATATGCAGCGGGATTTCATTCCACGAAAGAGGAAAAGATTAAGGATTAAAGATTAAAGAAAGGTGTTGTGTGGAGGGAAGGATTGAACGTTATAGAATTAAAAAATGAAGGGAGATAGTGGTTAGTCATTAACGCTTAATCTTAAATAAACTTTATACTAAAGACTTAGTACTCAATACTAGATACTACGAAGACATACTTAAACGTAAAACTTAAAACGTATATAAACACATGAAACCAGCAGGTTAAAGGCTGAACGTTAAAAGTTGAAAGTTGAAAGTTGAGTCTAACACACAAGGTGATGATAAAAAAAACATAATAACTAACTGAATACTAGGTTATTATCAACTTGAATACTCGAATACAAGAACACTTGAACACATTTTAAACACATGAAAGATTTAATGAGAAAGAGAACTGTAATTTCTTTAGAGACAGAAGAATTACTAAATAAGCAGGTAGCGCTAGAAGCTATGGCATCGGCAAAATATTTGGCTATGGCTTCATGGTGCGATGCGCATGGCTATGAAAACTCTGCCGAATACTTTTATGCTCAATCTGATGAAGAAAGAGCCCATATGCTGAAAATATTTCACTATATCAATGATATGGGAGGTACAGCGGTATCTCCTGCGGTGGACTTAATCAATGCGAACTTTGTTTCACTAAAAGATATTTTTGAAATCTCTTTGGACAGTGAAATCACGGTTACTTTGGCTATCAACATCATTGTGGACAAAGTGAAAAATGAAAAAGACTATAGTACAGAGCAGTTTATGCAATGGTTTGTACAAGAGCAAAGAGAAGAAGAGATGAAAGCTAGAAGAGCCGTAGAGTTATTTGACTTGTTGGGAGAAGACAAATTAGCTTTATTTATGATAGATGAGCGCATCGGAAAATTAAACGCTGCCATGGCTGCGGCTGATGCATCTCCAGAAGCTTAATATA
>WTJX01000022.1 GCA_011524675.1 Cytophagales bacterium | reverse complement strand
TGACCTTTGTAGTAAGCCTTTCAGTAGCCAGAGAGCTTTCCGTCTTCATCATAAAGTTCCCAAGCGCCTATTTTTTCATCACCATCAAACTTACCTTTCATTTTGATGACACCTTTAGGATAGTACCCTATAAAATCTCCTTTGCCAAATAAATAATCGCATTGTCCTTCTATATCGCCAGATTCGTAAAAATAAGTCCAACAAGCATGTTTTTTGCCTTCAATGTAATACCCTATGGCTCTTAATTTTCCATTAGGGTAAAATTCAGTGTATTCACCAGAGCCATTTTTATAATTTATTTCACCCAAAAAAGCACCGTCATTGTAACTAAGCTTCCAATGACCATTTCTCATACCCTGTCTCATTTCTCCTTCTGTATGAAAAGCACCGTCATCGTAGTAATATTTCCATTTACCATTTTTGACACCATTGCTATAAAAACCTTTTTCTGCTAAGTTACCATTACTATGGTAGCTTTCCCATGCCCCTTCTTTTATACCGTTTACTTCATCTCCTTTAGATTTTATTTGCTTGTTTTCGTAATAGTATGTCCATGTGCCATTACTCATATTATTGATGAGTCTCCCTTGAGCTTTTACAGAACCTGATTCATAATATTCTGTGTAGTAACCTACAGAGTCTTTGTAGTCAGCAATAGATTTGAGTGTTTCATTTTCATAATAATATTTCCATATATCTACTTTCTTATCATTGATATATTTGCCCGTAGTTTTGAGTTTTCCACTTTCAAAGTGAAACTTCCAGTCTCCTTCTCTATTTTTTCCTATAAATTTCCCCTCAGTTTTGAGCTGTCCATTTTCATAATAATAGTTATATA
The DNA here is from genome assembly GCA_011524675.1 of Cytophagales bacterium. Classification (GTDB taxonomy): domain Bacteria; phylum Bacteroidota; class Bacteroidia; order Cytophagales; family JAAEPT01; genus WTJX01. The sequence continues at coordinate 4,553 of WTJX01000022.1, read as the reverse complement.
AGTAACTTTTTTTTGATAAGTAATTCTTTTCAGCTTTTACCTGTCCGTTCTCATAATAATATTCCCATAAACCAATAGGGTAGCCTTCTTTATATTCTCCAGATATCTCAATGTTACCATCATAATAATAAGATTTAAATAAACCTTCAATGATTTCTGGCTGGTCTTCTTTTACAGAGAAAATCTCTTTTAATTTTGTTTTTTGCATGGGGTCATAGTATTTTTTTACTACTCTTACCTGTCCTATTATTACACTATGTTGTGCAACAGTATATGAGAATAAAAAAAATATCCACCGAGTCAATGCAAGATTGTACAAATGTGAACTAAAAATATTCATATCCATCTAACGAATAAAGTCAGTAGCTAGTATATAAGGATACTATTTAGATAAAATTTCTTTTTCTATCCATTCTTTACCCCATTCTTTTTTTTCTTTTTCAGACCAAAGGTTAGGGTAAAAAAGAATCTTGTTAAAGTGTGGTGGGAGGTATTGCTGCCAGTTTGTACCGCCAGTAGAAGGAACTACTTCTTTATCTTTTTGTAAATGTTTTATAGCATAGCCATAGTGTGCCATAGGCCAGTTTAAGTTTGCATGTTTGTCAAACTGCCTTAGTGCTTCTATGATTGTAGGATTGTTTTGTGCTTCGGGTGGTAAACTCAAATAACAGGACAGTATGTTCTTGTCTTTGAGTTCTTTGCCTTTCCTTATGATTAGTTTTGAGTATTTTTCTTCAAATTGAAGCAAGGTTAAGGTCTTTTGTTGTGTTTTTTTGTAAGTAGCGCCTTTTTTCCAATATATATGTTGATAGACATCTTCTACACTAGCGTTAGGAGAGAGGTTAGCCTTGTCTTCTGCATCTAGTAAGTTAGAAAAATGAGTTGACCATACTTCTATCAGACGATATTGTATAGACTGGAAGCCGCTGGCAGGAGTCAAGGTCTTTCTAAACTTCATAAACTGTTCAGACTCTAGTCCTACAGAAAGTAGGTTGAAAGAGTTTAGCAAGTGGTCATAGTAAGCATTGATACGGTTTATTTTTTTTAGGAAAAAATCTGGTGTCAAGTCAGTAGCGTTTCCTATCTGCTCTATCTCATGCAAAATCATTTTAAAAAATAGCTCAGAAATCTGATGATATATAATGAAAATCATTTCATCTGAGTACTTTGTTTTTGGCTTTTGCAAATTTAAAAGAGCATCTATCCCGATGTAGTCCCAGTAGTTGACGAAGTAGCTGTAAAATAATCCTTCTAAATGTGCTTCGAGGTTTTCTCCTACAGCATCATGCTTTTCTTCGAGCTTGCGTAAAATCTCCAGCATCTTTGGGGATAGTTCGCTATGTTGTGTGTTCTCACTCATATTTATTGCAAAAATAAGAAAGTTTCAGCTTAGTTGTATTCATATAGTAAAGCAAAGTTGTACTAATGCACAAGAGGAAACGAAATGTATTTTAGTAAGTCTCTGGTTCATGATCGATAACTATTAGTTTGCTATACAACGCTTTTTGGTTATGAGCTTTTTAAAAAAGGGTTTTGTGTCTTATGCTTTTTACGCTTCAGCCCTGTGGTGAGAGCTATCTTAATCTTAGCTTTTCGCTCCCATCGTACGTGTTTTATGTGTTAAAGGTTTATTTGCCAATATATTTTACTGTTTAATCCCAGGTATTCCTTGGAATACCTGGGGTTCCTCTATGATACTGAATAATATTGAACATGCTTATTCAAATAAATCATTGGTAAAGTTAATATTGACTTTATTGATTTACGTTTACAACAATGTTTCATTCTCTTGAATAAGTAGGGATGAAACTAACTTACATATAAATTAAATCAAATGTTTAAAATGACTAAAATTAAAACTTCTCTATTAGTAGGAGGGGTATTACTCTTTGGATTTTCATGTAAAAATAAAGACGATGGAGGGCAAGGTAGCAGCAGCCCTTCAAAAGGTAGTGTTAAGTTTTCAATAGAAGAAATCAACAGTGCATTACGGCTTAGTAATGTAAGTAAAGATGATGTAAAAAGTGTACAGGTAACCATCAAGGATGCAGATGGAAACGAGCAGACACAAAACTTAGATTTTTTGTCTTTTTCTGATGATTATATTAGTGAGCCTATAGAGTTAGCTACAGGAGACTATACGCTGGAAGGCTTTCATGCCTTAGACGCAGATGATGAGGTAATATATTCTACCCCTATAGAAGGCTCAGAAAAGGCTTATTTAGTACAAAAACCTTTACCTTTAGATGTAGTTGTTACAACTAATTATACAAATTTAGTCACAACAGAAGTAGTTTCAATAGAAGAAAATACTGACCCTACAGACTTAGGTTATCTTACCTTTGACTTTGAAATAGTAAATACCTTTGATTTTTGGGTAGCTGGATTTGTATATGATACTGATTTATCAGATTTGGAACTTACAGAATTTGAGTATAGTGTAACACCAGCAGGAGCAACAACGCTTACAGGCTCAGCAGATGCTATTACTAATATGATTTTGGTAAGAGGAGAGGAAGATACTTATGAAGTAAGCTTTAAAAAGGAAGGTTACTACATAAGGTCAGATGTAAAAACCACCTACACACAAGCTGAGCTGGCTGCTTACACAAGCGATCATCCGTTAAAGCTAATCTTTGATGACGATGTAACAGAAGGTTTAGTTGCTTACTACCCTTTCAACGGTGATGCTAATGATGAAAGTTTGAATGATAATAATGGAACAGTAAATGGAGCCTCTCTTACTACTGGTAGGAAAGGGAATTCAAACTCTGCCTACGATTTTAATGGGACAAGCAATTATATAGAAGTTCCACATGATAATAGTTTATCTCAAATAGGGACAATATCCGCATGGGTTAACCCCACTGCAAACACAGATGAGTTTATTGTTGAAAAAATATCGACTAATGCTACTTACCCGTATGATTATCGTCTCTGGATTGGGAATGATAAAGATTTTATGTTTAGGGTTGTAGATGAAGGTGGTGAGAGATTATCTGTAACTAGTGGTAGTGAAGTTAAACTAAATGATTGGACTTTTGTAACTGCTGTTTATAATTTTGAAGAAAATTATTTGCAAATCTATGTCAATGGAGAAAGTGCTGTTAAACAATCTATTGATAATATAGATTTGCGTGAATCTGATGGATTGCTTTATATAGGAAAAACAGATGCCGGCGAAAAATCACATAATTATTTTAAAGGTGTTATTGATGATATACGTATTTATGATAGGGCTCTTACAGAAAAAGAAATAAGTTTCTTGTATGTAAAATAAATAAAAAATACTATTATGGTTGCGCTATAGTTTAGTGCAACTGTATTAGTTTTATTAAAGAAAATATAGAGGGGGAACTAATTTCACAAGAGCTATAGCATAACTCTTTTGAAATTTAATAAAAAATTAAAATGTATAAAATTACTAAAACCAAAACTTTCTTATGTTTGGCAGGAATCTTATTCCTAGCGGTTTCCTGTAAGAAAAAAGATGATGAGAATGAAGCCTCACAAGGTGCGGTAAAGTTTTCTCTAAATAGTTCAAGCTCATCTACATTAAGCAGACTAGCTGAGACTGACAAACCTTCAAGCCTTTTAGTGACCATCAAAGATGCTGAAGGGAATGAGCAAACAGAAGAGTTGTCTTTATATACTTTTTCGGGCAATTATATTAGTGAACCTCTAAGCTTGTCCACAGGTAACTATACGCTTGAAGGCTTTCATGTGCTTGACATTGATAATGAAGTCATTTATTCCACACCCTTAGCGAGTTCTGATTTAGCTTATTTAGTCGAAAATCCTTTAGCTGTAGATATTATCATTACCACAAATAATACAACTTTAGTAACTCCAGAGGTCATTCCTGTTGATGGTTTAGACGCTACAGATTTAGGTTATAGTACCTTTAATTTTGAAATAGTAGGAATAGTAAAGTTTTGGGTAGAAGGGTATCTTTACGAAGCTAATGAAACAGACTTAGAATTGACTACTTTTAGCTATAGTGTAACTCCTGAAGGGGCAACTACTCTTAATGATGACGCAGAGGCAGCTACTAATATAATCCTAGTAAGAGCTGACGAGGATTCATACGAATTGAGTTTTGAAAAAGAAGGTTATTACATCCGTTCTGATATAAAAACTACCTACACACAAGCTGAATTAGCTGCTTTTACAAGTGAAAACCCATTGAAGCTAGTTTTTGATGTATCAGTTAGTTAAAGGCTTAAATTATGAAATCAATTACTTCTACTTTACAAAGTTTAACTTGAAAAGAAAACCTTATAGGTTTTAACGTGTTAAATGTATTTTTATTTCGTACTAAGTAGTCATTAAGATCTATTAATGATAAAAAAAAACGGCTATTTTAATTCATCTCATCGTTGTAAATACTATTTTTAGCTTGATAAAAATTTATTTTTTCCTTGATTTTAATTTATGTCATTCTTTTTTCATCTACTTAAAAGAAATATTGATGAAGTTATGCTTTTAGATAAGCATAACTTTATTGTGTTTTAGAATAAAAAATGAATGGGTGATTTTTATTCTCTATATAT
>WTJX01000114.1 GCA_011524675.1 Cytophagales bacterium | reverse complement strand
TAATGTATCCGTTTGGTAAACGAAGTATTGAGTTTTAGCCTTTAGCAGTTAGCTATTATTCTTGTAAAAAGGTATAAAACGCTCTAATATTTGATACGTGCCATATCTCTTTTCATATCTTTTTGCTTGATATCATCTCTTTTGTCGTATAATTTCTTTCCTTTTCCTATGGCAATCTGAATCTTTGCAAGTCCTTTATCTGTAGTAAATAGACGTAAAGGAATAAGAGTAAGTCCTTGTTCCTTTAGCTTTTTATCTATCTTATCTATTTCTCTTCTATTGAGCAATAACTTTCTTCTACGCAAAGGTTCATGACTCACAAAGCCTGCATTGTCATAAGATGAGATATGTAGATTTACTATCCATACTTCTCCATTTTCTACAAAGCAATAGGCGTCTTGCATATTTACTTTTGAAAGACGTATAGATTTAATCTCTGAGCCCATCAAGACTATTCCTGCTACAAAATCGTCCTGTACGTGGTATTCAAATTTTGCCTTTCGATTTTTTATATTGACTTTGGTTGTAAATTTCATTTTTAAAATGTGTTCGAGTGTTCTTGTATTCGAGTGTTCAAGTTGAAAAAGGCTTATACAATAAGAAATGAACTTTGAGTTTTAAATCATGCGATTGTCTGTTAGTATTAATACCATATGCAACATTGGTCTTATTGTCTATCGTCTTTTGTCTCAAAGTCTCCTCATCTAAAGATCTAAACCTCTTTAATCCTAAATCTTTTTTGCTTTAATCTTTTTCAACGTTCAACCTTACACGTTTAACTTTATAACTTAAATTTCTTTCAGTGCTTGACAAATCAAATTACTTTTATGCTCTACTTCTGCATATGCTCTTTTTACTGTAAAGACATCTGCTGTATCTTCGTTGATTTTTTCCATCTTTTCTAGTTTTGCCATTTCTTCTTGCATGTTCAATATCTTGAAGGAATACTTGGTCTTATGAGCATAGAATTTAACTTCTTTCCAACTTTGGTTTTTGATAGCATTTAAAAGTTCTTCGCAATGTGTTGGCAAATTTTTCAATAAAACATTTACCATTTTAGCTTTAGAGTCTTTATTATCACCTACATACTCCTTTAGAGCGGCTAATAATTCTTTTTTTAACTCATTCATTTTTATTTCTGTTAATTTTATTTATCAAAGTGGTAAAATAACTTCCTGTTCTTGGACCATACCAGTTCAATGCTTTCGATTCGTTTTTATCTTTTAAATAATATCCATCTGGAATAATATACCCTATATAGTCCCCATTAAAACTTGTAATCATGAGATCTTGTCGATCTATTTTGGAGTACAATTCTCCAGAAAAATCTGCTGGCATACCTATTAAAGACACCTTACCCAAATTTAACTGTACAATATAAGAGAAATTTTCCCTTTTTGAAATCGTGTTAAATAACCAAGGACGTAAACTTATACAATTTGTTACTTTTAATGTAGGGGCTGGTAGCCAAACTTTGTATTGGTGGTGAAAGATATTTGTTTTATTCTGCCACATATGTGTAGTATCTGCCAACACCAAATGAGCTAATGTCTGACCATATGCTTTTACTCCCTCATACGTTTTTTTTATTTTACTATAATCACCCACATGTAAGCCTACCGCCCCAGCACAAAACAAAGCAAAATCATAGTGTGGTGAGTCTTCTAATGTTTTAATAAAAAAACCTGGGTAATCGTTAGATATTTCAAGTGTTTTAGAGGGAGTTACATTTGCATGAGCTGCAAAACTACATAAAATAGCTCTTTGCGTCTTATTCTTTAATTCAATACAACGGATTTTTTTGTCTGTATATGCTTCTTTTGAAAACTTATTTAAAACCATCCCTTTGGTTTGTATCTCTTTGTAACTGATAGCGGCCTCTGATAAATTATTTTTTGCTTCTTGGATACATAAAACACTTTTTCTCACCAAATCGTCCACTATTTCTTGCTGGTACCCTCCCATAGCTACTGCGCCCAATAGACTATTGTCCCATCCTCCAAAGCTATGGTGTGTATGTGTTGCCGAAAAATAAAAGCCATCTATACCTAGTTCGTTTTTCTTGGAATTTAACAATTGACTAATCAAAGGGCTTACGATCATTAGGTCATAACTCAATATAGCATACACTTGCCCTGCTTGAGATATGAGGCAACACCTTACATATACTGAGTCTCTCACTTTTTGGGTCTTGTCTCTTTGCCAACCATAACCTGCTAAGTGTATGGGCTGGCTAGGCGTAATATTTTTTTTCGACCAACTTACCTTAAAACTTTCATTACTATTTTTTTTGTTTTTTACTTTCTCTATCTGTTCAATGGTAGTGTGATAATACGCTTCATTCTTGTAGTGTTTATGCTTTATTCTTTGAAATAAAATGACTACCAACAAGAAAAAAAACAGAAAAAAGTATAAAAAACACTTCTTAAATCTATTCATTAAGCTAAATTCGTGTTTTTTTACATATAATTTTTATAATGCGGAAAAAAAACATGTGTTTTTTTAACAATTATTATTTAACTTGCCTAAAGTTAAGCAAAACAGAATATATATTTTTATAGCATGTCAAAGAAAGTAATAGTAACAGGCGGTTGTGGTTATATTGGTTCCCACACAATACTAGAGATGATTGAAAATACAGACTTTGAGCCTATTTGTATTGACAATAATATTAATTCCTCTCCTAAGGCGATGGATAGGATAGAGAAGATCACAGGTAAAAGAGTAAAACACTATGCTATAGACTTATGTGATGCAAAAGCTACCGAGAAGGTATTCAAAGAAAATAGTGATGCAGTGGCTATCATACATTTTGCAGCATTGAAGGCGGTAGGTGAGTCTGTAGAGATACCTTTGGAGTATTATAATAATAACCTTTCTTCTTTGAGTAATGTATTGAGATTTACTCACCAGTATGGTATAGACAATTTTATTTTTTCTTCTTCATGCTCATTATATGGCAATGTAAGCGAACTACCGGTCTCTGAAGAAACACCTCTGAATACTCCTGAATCTCCTTATGCCAATACTAAGAAAATCGGTGAGGAAATTATACAAGACTATGTAAAGGTGTCTAACGTCAAGGCTATCTCACTTCGTTATTTTAACCCTGTGGGTGCACATGCCTCTGGACTTATAGGAGAAGACCCTATCAACAAGCCAAACAACTTAGTACCTGTTGTTACTGCGGTGGCATCTGGTAAGATGGAAAAGCTTACTGTATTTGGAGATGACTACGACACTAGAGATGGCTCTTGCATCAGAGATTACATCCATGTTACAGATATTGCTAGAGCGCACATTAGTGCCGTTAACTTCCTTTTGGAGGGTAAACAGGAAAGCAACTATGATGTACTCAACTTGGGTACAGGTAATGGCGTTACGGTGATAGAACTCATTAAAGCATTTGAAAAGGTGGCGCAACTAAAGCTCAACTATGTGATAGGAGAAAGAAGAGGTGGTGATGTGGTTGCAGTGTACTCAGACAATACCAAAGTATCTCAATACCTTCAATGGACACCAGAATATGGCATTGAAAACATGATGGAGACTGCATGGAAATGGCAGCAGAATTTAAATAAAGAAGCCTAATTTAAAAATCACCATGTTTAAAAAAATAATTGATAACAATTTTCAAAAACACCAGTACGTACACACCAGTGGCATTTCGTTTAGTATCTCTCCAGCAAAGGGTGGAATACTGAATGAACTTTTGCTCTTGGACAGCACGGGAAAGACTTGCTCATTGGTAGATGGTTATGAAAATGAAATTGACATTACTGACGCTTATAAAAGTGCAATTCTTTTGCCTTTTGCCAATAGAATAAACAAAGGTAAATATTCATATGCTGGTGTAGCGTATCAATTACCTATCAATGAAGACAGAGTTGGAGACCAAGGTCAAGTGATACAACATGCCTTACATGGTTTATTGTATGACTGTTCTTGGTCAATAGAAAAGGAAGAATTGAATGATCGCTATGCTAAAGTTATGCTTAGCACACACTATCAATCCAATAGAGAAGGGTATCCTTTTAGTTTTGAAGTTAGCATTGAATATTTACTTTCTGCACAGACGAATGAGCTGACTGTAAGTACCGAAATTAAAAACACATCTAAAGAAAGTATTCCTATGGGATACGGTTTTCATCCATACATCAAGATAGACGATACTCCTGTAAATGAGCTTGACATTGCATTTGATGTGCGCTCAAAGTTTACTTTAGATGAATATTGTATCCCTACAGGTGCAAAGGAGGAATACGATACTTTTAGGGAAAAGAAGAAAATAGCATCTACTGAGTTTGATGATTGTTTTGAGCTTGCCTCAAAAGAAGGAAAAAATGTGCTTCAACTTTCCAACCAAAACGCAAGCGTTGAGTTTTGGCAAGAAACGGGAGAGAAAAAATTTAACTTCCTTCAATTATACACACCACCACATAGAAAATCTATTGCTGTGGAGCCTATGTCCTCTTGCATTGATACATTCAACAATAAAATAGGACTTATGGAAATACATTCAAATGAAGTTGTTACAGCTTCATTTGGGATTAAATTAACTTAAACAAATAATTACGTCATGAATTTTGAACTAATCGATTACATTATATTTATACTATACTGTTTGGTAATCATCGGTATTGGTCTTTGGGTTTCTAAAGGGGAAAAAGGAAAAGAAAAGACTTCGGAAGATTACTTTTTGGCAAGTAAATCACTTCCATGGTGGGCGATAGGTGCCTCACTGATCGCCGCTAATATCTCTGCTGAACAATTCATAGGAATGTCGGGCTCTGGCTTTGCCATTGGTTTGGCTATAGCATCTTATGAGTGGATGGCAGCAATCACGCTAATTATCGTTGGTAAATATTTCCTTCCTATTTTCATTGAAAAAGGATTATATACTATTCCTGACTTCATAGAAAAAAGGTATAGTAAAAATCTAAAGACAATCCTTGCTGTTTTTTGGCTATTCTTATTTGTGTTTGTAAACCTTACATCTGTGCTTTTCTTAGGAGCAAAAGCCTTAGATACTATCATTGGTGTAGGTGATGGTAGTTATATGGTCATTGCCATCATTGGACTAGCTTTATTTGCAGCTGCTTATTCTCTTTACGGAGGTCTTTCTGCTGTAGCCTGGACAGACGTATTTCAAGTCGTATTATTAATCATAGGGGGAATTATCACTACTGTGATTGCACTAGAACACCTTACGCCAAATGGAGGTATTATCAATGGATTTAAACATCTTTTAGACGTGGCTCCACAAAAGTTTTCTATGATTCTCTCCAAAGGTGAGATTAGTACTCCAGATGGGAAAGATGCATATTATGACTTACCTAGTCTATCAGTATTGATTGGGGGGTTATGGGTTGCCAACCTTTATTATTGGGGATTTAAC
>WTJX01000019.1 GCA_011524675.1 Cytophagales bacterium | reverse complement strand
GTTCTACTTTACGAAGTTAGGGCGTTTCTCTACGGATAGCCCTTACTTCGTAAAGTAAAAATAATTAGAAATTACCCTTACTCAAAAAATCATAAAGTAACCTCACTCCTACTCCTGTACCTCCTGTGGTGAGATAATGATATGGTTTTTCTACAAAAGCAGGGCCAGCGATATCTAAATGTATCCAAGGATAATCGGTAAAATGTTCCAAAAACTTACCCGCAGTACTAGCCCCACCAGCAGGGTTGCCCAAGTTTTTAATATCTGCAACGTCAGACTTTATTTCATCTTCAAACTCTTCCCAAAACGGAAACTCAATCAACCTTTCGTGTACATTCTCACCAGCACTCATCAATTCTGCTTTAGTTTCTTTAGATGCATTCCCCATCATAGCCGTACCATAATGACTCGTTACACGCATGGCCGCACCTGTCAAAGTTGCTAAATCTATTACTAATGCAGGCGTATATTTTTTGGCATATGCCAAAGCATCGGCTAAAATCAATCTTCCTTCAGCATCGGTATTTTTGACTTCTACAGTAGTGCCATCATACATATTAATGACATCATCACTCACCAGTCCGTTAGGCCCTATCCTATTGTCGGTAGCTGGTATCAAACCTATCACATGAATAGGAACTTCATTCTTAGCTAAGGCACATACAGTACCTACTACCGCAGCAGCTCCCCCCATATCCATTTTCATATGACTCATATGTCCACCTGTCTTAAGGTCATAGCCTCCTGTATCATAGACTACACCTTTACCCACCAAAACTACAGGTTGTGAGTTTTTAGCATCTTCTGCTTTCCACTCTAATATATTAAAAGTAGGTGGAACTTCACTCCCTTTATTCACTGCTAATAAACCACCCATTTTCAAGTCTTCTATTTGCTGCTTTTCTAGGATATCTACCGTGAAACCATGTGTTTGGGATAACACTTGTATCTCTTGAGATAGCTGTGGTGCTGTCAAATAGCAAACAGGTTCGTTTACAAGTGTTCTAGCGACAAAGTTAGCTTCACAAACATGTACTATAGGTACTAAACTTTCGTATAAACCTTCTTGTACACCAACCCTAGCAATCACCTCTTTAGTGCTTGTACTCTTATATTTTTCAAAACGATAAGAAGATAGATAAAAGCCTTCTATAAAAGAGCATAAGTAGTGAGCTTCCACGTCTCCAACGATAGCCAAATCTGCTACTTTTTCTTTTGTCAATAATCCAAATGCTTTACTCGCTAGTCTTCTGTACGACTCTACCAACGCAGCTCCATCTTTTTTCTCTTCTAATACAAGAGCTACTACGCATAATTGTTCTTCACTAGGAAGTAGTAAACAAGTATTTTTACCTTCTGAGATGTATTTTTCTATGTAAGCATAAAAGCTTGTGGGTACTATTTTTTGTTCTTTAATAGACTGAATATCACTGGTTAGTAACAGCACAGCACTATATTGTTGAGGTTTATTTATTATTTCTAATTGCATAAAATATATTTTGGGGAAATATAAATGTAAATAGTAAAGGACGCAACTATTATGTACGTTTTAAATTTTAGGTTAAAGGTAGAACCTCGTTAAACATTAGGTAAACCACATGTTACATTATATTATGGCTTTTCTTGATTTTTCACTATACACTTTTTCTAGCTTAAGCTTTTGTCCTTTCATAATATATTTTGACAAGCTACCTACCTAAAGTCAAACGTTCACCAGTCAAAGCTTTTCAACTAGAACAAACCAAAACACGAATACAAGAGTACTTTTTCAAACACACAATAAAAAATTTGAATATGCTCATAGGTAGTCATTGTTTTTGATAATACATTAAGTAACTTTGAAAATATTTTGATACTCCAATTTAAAAAGTTTGAAGAACACTTATAACGATAAATTAAAGTCTGTTGAAGTACTTGAAAACTCAGAAGTTTTTAGAAAACATCCTAATCTGATAGAATTGCTCAAATACTTGATAGAGCAAGAAGAAAAAGGCATAAAACTAAAATCAGTAACCATTGCAATTGATTTACTATCGGACTCCAAGTCAGGACGTTCTTCTGACAAAGATACCGTGATCCGAACACGCCTATTTAATCTTAGGAAAAAGATGCAATTATTTTACCTCACCGAAGGTAAAGATGAAACACAAAGACTGAGTATTCCCAAAGGCGCATATAATGTCAAACTATCTAAACAAGAGGTAAAGAAAAGTAAATTACAATTTTCAAAAAGTCAATGGCTTATCGCTGCTTTGTCATTCTTACTGTTGATCTCTTTCATCACCATTGTTGCTTTACTATCGACTAACAGAGGGGAAATCCAAAAAACTACAAAGGCTAATGTATTTAAAGACATCGAAGACAACTTTTTCATTCAATCTTTTCTCAATTCAGAGCAAAAGAAAATCAATGTAGCAGTGGGCTATAGAGATTTTTATTACGAATATGACCTTAGGTTAAAAAGACACCGCTTTATACTAGATAGTGATTGTTCCATCCCAAGTACAAAATTTCTATTTGAAAACCTTCGATCACGTTTGGCAGATAGAAAGGTAGAGCTAGCAGGCTTTGGTCATGTAGATCCTGTCAATGTATTTTTAGGGTTAAAACTTCAAAATACCTTTTTGCAAGGAAATATCGAAAGTGAATATTATTTAGCCAACGAAGTACCTGAAGTAGAGAAAAACTATATCTTCATTGGAGACTTGGGAGCGGGAGATATGGAACAAATGCTTTCTCCTTTTTCATATCACAACGGTAAATCCGAAATTTCAGTAAGCCTAGTAGAAGACCTAAGAATCGTTACCATCGTTCAAGGAAAAGATACCACATCTTACCCTTGGGATAGGGCAAGATACAACTCATACTATTACATCCGAAAGAGTAAAATAGAGGATAAACACTATTTATTTTTATTCTCAGGAGGCATAATGTCCAGAGGATATATGACCAAACACCTCTTTACGGCTGCTGTAAGCGAAGAATTAAAAGCAAGATTCAATGGAAAAATACCAGATAGTTATGAAATCTTTATTGCAGTGAATGGAACAAATAACATCGGGCAAAAACACAAGATTTTATACGCTAAAGAACTTCCTAAATAATGAGTATAGGGTTTATAGGGTTAGATTTATTCTAATCCTATATTCACGACTCGTTACTTTAACGATTTAAAAGATCACTTCTTCTTTTTTCTGTTCTTTTGAGCGCCATCTCTTCCCTCCATTCATCAATTTTTTGTTGATGGCCCGAAAGTAGTACCTCTGGTACTTTCCATCCTTTATATTCTGATGGGCGAGTATATACTGGAGGGGCTAACAAATTATCTTGAAAAGAATCTGTCAAAGCTGAGGTTTCATCGTTAAGCACATTAGGTATCAAGCGTATGATAGCATCAGCTACAACCGAAGCCGCAAGCTCTCCGCCAGAGATCACATAGTCCCCGATACTTATTTCATGTGTAATGAAGTGCTCCCTTACCCGCTCGTCCACACCTTTATAATGCCCACAAAGGATAATAATATTCTCTAAAAGTGAAAAGCTATTCGCTTTAGTTTGGTCAAATGGAACTCCGTCGGGAGTCATATAAAGTATAGCGTCGTATTTTCTTTGAGATTGTAAGCTTGAAATACAACGATCTATCGGTTCTATACTCATCACCATTCCTGCTCCACCACCAAACTGATAATCATCTATTCTTTGATGTTTGTCAGCAGAATAATCTCTCAAATCATGAATAACAACTTCTGCCAAGCCTTTTTCTTGCGCACGCTTCATGATAGAATGTTCAAAAGGACTATGAAGTAATTTTGGTAAACAGCTTATGATATCTATTCTCATACTATTTCACTATATTATTGATCTTCTAAATAGATAGACAACAAACCATCTGGTAAGTCAACAATGACCCTTTTGTCCTCAGGCTTAGCTTCTACGATGAGGTTTACAGGGATAAGTACCTCTTTATTGTGATATTGCATAGAAAGTAAGTCATTGGCAGACATGGCATATACCGTATTTACTATGCCCAACATACCCAAGCTAAGGTCTTCTACCTTATAACCTACAATATCATGATAATAAAAAGCACCCTCTTCTAAAGAAGGAAGCATTTCGAGAGGTAAAAAGAGTTTTGCACTACGGTAAGTTTCTGCTAGCTCTACGGTATCAATGTCTTCTAGTTTAATTTTGGATTTTCCCTTTCCATCTATTGTTAGCTCTTCTATAAAGTGAGGCACTAAAGAGTTATTTTGAAGAATAAATACGCTATCTAGGTTTTGGTAATATTGTGGGGCATCAGATTCGATAGTAGCATTCATGACTCCTTTCAATCCGTTGGGCCTATCGATGTGCCCTAGCTCAAAACAATCGTTTATATCCATCTTTGATTTAGAATATGATTAAGTATTCTTATTTTATTGTATTAGAAGGCTTTCTATTAACGTTGAAAAAAGGTAAGCATTCAGTACACCACCTATCACATTTTAACCTTTGACATCAACCTAATATAAAACAAAAAAAGCATCATGTGTTTGCATGATGCTTTTAGAAATATATTATTTTATAAAGAAAGAACTCTACTCTGCACTTTCTTCTGCAGCAGGAGCTTCCTCTTCTACTGTAGCCTCAGCCTCTGCTTTGGCAGCATCCTCTGCCGCTTTAGCTGCTGCTAGTGCCTCAGCTTCTTTCTTTTCCATTTCTTCTCTTACTTTTTTCTCCGCGTCAAGTCTAGCTTGTGCTTCTGCTTCTGCTTTTTTCTTCAACTCATCAGAAAATTTAGCATTCATTGCATCCTTTTCTTCTACCCAAGCAGCATACTTTTTGTCAGCGTCTTCTTGTGAGATAGCACCTTTATTCACGCCCATCTGTAAGTGTTTTTTTAGTAAAACACCTTTCTTAGATAAAATAGAGCGAGCAGTATCTGTAGGTTGTGCACCCTTCATCACCCAGTCAAAAGCTTTATCTGTATCAAGCACTATGCTTGCAGGGTCTGTATGAGGATTGTACGTACCTAGCTTTTCGATGAAACGACCATCACGTGGAGCTTTAGAATCTGCCACTACGACATCATACATCGCTAATTTTTTTCTTCCTCTTCTCGCTAATCTAATCTTAGTTGCCATATAAATATAAAATTATGTTTGTTTATGGATCCCGTCCACTTTAAACAGGGCTGCAAAGATATAAAAAAATACTTAATTAAAAGCAGAAAAAGATAATTAAAGCAGGGGCATAGTGTATTAATTTGTAGTAATTTTTCCCCTGAATTGATTATTGAGAGCCGCTTTATACCTTTTTTGAGCTTTGGTAATTTGGTTTCTTTTCTTAACCGGCACTTGATTAAGGAGATTGATAGCTATCTTTCGTATGACATTCATATTTACAGCACTATTTCCAAC
>WTJX01000647.1 GCA_011524675.1 Cytophagales bacterium | reverse complement strand
AACAAATATACAACAAAAAACTTTACAATAAAATTTTTAAGAAGACAAATACTAAATAAAAATCAACATACAATAAAAAAAACAAGATTAAATCATAAAACAACTCACAAATAGAACCGCTTACAATTAATACTTATTACATACGTACGAATAAAACGCTTTTAATGTTGCTTTTTCCTTATTAAAAAAGAACATTTTTTTTTATGACACTTATACATAAAACAAAAAAATACACATCCTGTTAGACAGATAAGCAAGCAAAAATTTGGTATTCAAACTTCTATACAAAACCTTTGTATTGACGTTTTTTTATACCTGTAATCATTCAATCAATATGTCCGGTACTGGACTCATTTCAAAAATCCTTATTTGGAGATTAAAGCATATGTCTGACCATACATTTGTTTTAATCATCAGTGGCATGACAGGCATAGCTGCTGGTTTAGCAGCTGTATTGTTAAAGTCATTTGTACATTATTTTAGTCATATACTAAGAACCACATTTCCTTTTTCTGAATATTATTTTCTTTATCTCATATTGCCTGTCATAGGCATCATGACTGCCTATTTATTGACAAACTACCTTTTCAAAGAGAAAGTTTCTCATGGTGTATCTTCTGTATTGTACTATATATCCAAAAGATCTTCTCTTATCAAAAAAAGAAATACTATATCGAAAATGGTTACCAGTGCTGTAACCGTCTGTTTTGGAGGTACTGTAGGGCTAGAGTCTCCTATAGTAGTTACAGGTTCAGCCATAGGGTCAAACATTGCCCGCATAGCACACTTAAACTACAAGAGAAGAACCATTATGATTGGCTGTGGGGCTGCAGGGGCTGTAGCTGGAATCTTTAATTCTCCAGTAGCAGGACTCATTTTTGCTGCCGAGGTTATCTTAGCAGATGTTACTATTGCTTCTTTTATTCCTTTACTCATTTCTTCGGTATGTGCCTCAACTGTGTCTAGAATACTTCTTGGAGATGATATATTATTTTCTGTACAACTTACGGAGTCCTTCAATACTTCTGATGTTGTGTTTTATGTCATGCTAGGTATTCTTTGTGGTATGGTAGCTGTATATTTTACTCGCACCAACTATTCCGTGGAGAGATGGATACAAAGTGTCAAAAACCCTATATTCAGAGCTAGCCTTGGGGGGTTAGTTGTTGGAATAGTAGTTTTTGTACTTCCTCCCATTTATGGTGAAGGTTACGATGCTATAAAAAATCTTATTGCAGACAAAGGTTTCCTTCTACTATCTGATAATTTATTTTTTAGCGAATCTAATAAGATACAATACCTCTTGCTATTCATATTATTACTTATCATAGTCTCCGCCATTTCTTCTGCCCTTACCGTAGGTGCTGGTGGTACAGGAGGAGTTTTTGCACCTTCACTCTTGATAGGTTCTCTTACTGGTTATTCGTTCTCAAAGTTTAGCTCATTATTTTTAACAGATAACACATTGTCTATCACAAATTTCACCCTTGTAGGTATGTGTGGTGTCATGAGCGGTGTACTTCATGCTCCTTTGACTGCCATCTTTTTGATTGCGGAGATATCGGGAGGCTACACTCTCTTTATCCCTCTTATGTTAGTATCTGCCATAAGCTATATTACTACTTGTGCGTTTGAACCTCATTCTATCTATACTAAAAAACTTATTGCTAGAGGTGATTTACATCAATTCAACAAAGATGGAGAAGTATTATCTCAACTAAACACCAATAAATTGATAGAAAAAGATTTCATGACTGTACACGTCAATGGAACTCTTAGAGACTTGGTAGAACAGTTTAAAAAATCAAAGAGAAACTTATTCCCCGTACTAGATGACTATGATAGACTTGTGGGCATAGTAACACTAGACGACATACGCAGAATCATGTTTGAACAAAATAAATGGGATAAATATGTAATCAAAACATTAATGACTAGGCCTGAAGAAGTAGTATATGAATCTGAAGAAATGTCTTCGGTGATAAGTAAATTTGAACGTACAGGTAAGTTTAACCTTGCCATAGTTACCGCCGAAGATAAATATCTAGGCTTCATTTCCAGAGGCGTACTTTTCAATGCCTACAGACGCAAGGTTATAAGAACACAAAAAGAATAATAGAAGGCTTCTTGGTATCCATTCGATAAAGCATGTGTTATGTTTCAGCTTTTTTTGATTTTCCCTAATTCTACTTTATGAAATTAGGGCGTTTCCCACTATTCTTACACTCAAACTGGCTCTTCATTAGCACATAAAAAACGAACTTTATTTTCAACTTAATAAACTAGAAGTAATAAAGCTCATTATATTTGCATTATGTCTAATAAGCTATTAAAACGTATCGTTGTTGTACTAGGACTACTATTTGTAGTCTTCTCTTTTTACTTTTATCAAATCGTTAGAACGGCCAACTTCCAAATTGGAAAAGCTGATACATGTATCACCATAGCGCCAAACACTGAGTTCAAAGCACTAAGAGACTCCCTCTACGCAAAACATGTCCTTCATGAACTCATTTCCTTTGGGGTAATGTCAAAAATATTAAAGTATAATAAAAATGTAAAAGCTGGTCGTTACAAAATAAAGTCAAATATGAATAACTGGGATGCCATACGTATGTTGCGTGCAGGTATTCAGGAGCCTGTTGTGCTGACCTTTAACAACGTACGCACCAACGAAGAGCTAGCTGGCAAGATCACCAAAAACCTTATGATTGACTCTAGCTCATTCTTAGACTTACTACACAACAAAGAATACATTGGTTCTTATGGTTTCACAAAAGAAACTATACAGGGTATGTTTATTCCTAATTCATACCAAGTGTATTGGACATTTTCTGCCGAGAAGATTTTTGAAAGGCTACACAAAGAATACACAAGCTTTTGGAATAAAGATAGGACAAAGAAAGCCACACAAATTGGTCTTACAATAAAAGAAGTAACTACTTTAGCATCTATCGTAGAAGCAGAAACCGCCAAAAATGATGAAAAAAGAAGGGTGGCGGGAGTATATATGAATCGTATAAAAAGAGGAATGTTACTACAAGCAGACCCTACTGTAAAGTTTGCATGGGGAGACTTTTCTTTGAAACGTATTCTATTCAAACACCTTGAAATAAACTCTCCTTACAACACGTATAAGTACAAAGGGTTGCCTCCGGGTCCTATCAATAGCCCTTCTATTTCTTCTATAGACGCAGTCTTACATTATGAAAATCATGAATATATATTTTTCTGTGCTAAAGAAGACTTTTCTGGTTATCATAACTTTGCCAAGAATGCTTCTGGACATGCAAAAAACAGAAACAAATATATCCGTGCATTGAATAAACATAATATCAAATAGTCAATGGGTGTACAAAAATAATGTAAGCATTCGGTAAACTACGTCTTTATTCGCATGAGCTTTTGGCTTTTAGGTATTAGCTGTTAGCTTTTTTAATAATTGAGTCAAAACGATATACTATTCATTTTTAATAAAATAAGAGCTAAACAGGCTTAACCGAATGCTTACAATATAATTGTAGGTTAAAAAACGATTGATTTTAGTTTAGGTCAAGAAAAGCCTTCTACAAGACAACACATGCCTTGTCAGACATCCAACACACCATATATTCAATAAATGATCTATCACGAAGAAAAAGTACGTGTTCGCTACAGCGAAACCGACAAAATGGGCTATGTTTACTATGGTAACTATGCCAGTTACCTAGAAGTTGCTCGCGTAGAGTTAATTCGCTCTTTGGGACTTAGCTATAAAAAAATGGAAGATGAAGGAGTAATGCTTCCTATAGCTGAATATAAAAACAAATACCTACGTCCTGCCTATTATGACGATTTGCTTACCATCAAAACATGGATTAGAGAAAAACCAGGAATGAAACTACGTTTTGATTATGAGATTGAAAATCAGGAGGGTATGTTACTTACTGTAGCCGAAACTACCTTGGTTTTTGTAAGTATGGAAACATTTAAACCGATGCAACCACCTCAAAACTTTATAGAAGCAACGCAAAAATATTTTGAACCCGCACGGCGGGAGAGAAAAAACTAAGGATAAGACAGCTATCAAAACACATGAAATGAGCATGTCGAATGTCAAAGGTCTAACGTCAAATGTGGCGTTAATACTGACAGACAAGCGCATGATTAAAACATGTATAACATACTGAATAACTATATATTAGTACTTTGGTCTAGCGACTAAATACTTTTAACACTTGAAATCCGCACGGAGGGAGCGGAAAAAACTAAGGATAAGATAGCTATCACCACACATGGACATGGTGAAAACACAAATTCTGATTTTAAACACATGGAGTCAGTACGTTAAAGGTTGAGTCTAACTCACAAAACAATACTTATAACGTAAAACGTAGAACCTATAACTTAAAACGTATATAAACTCATGAAAGAACTAGAAAAAATAAAAGAAGCTGTAGCCTTTATACAGAAAGCGACCAATACATTTAAAGCAGAAAATGGCATTATATTGGGTACTGGATTAGGTGGATTAATTAATGAAGTTGTTATAGAGCATACTTTGGACTATGCAGATATCCCTAACTTTCCTTTATCTACAGTAGAGCAACATGCTGGCAAATTGATTTTCGGGAAATTATCAAATAAAAATGTAGTAGTGATGCAAGGTCGTTTTCATTACTATGAAGGCTATAACATGAAAGAAATTACTTTTCCTGTAAGAGTAATGAAGTTATTGGGTATTGAGCAATTATTTGTTTCTAATGCCGCAGGGGGTATCAACCCTAGCTTTGAATTGAGTAATTTGATGGTGATTACCGACCATATCAACTTACAACCAGAAAATCCACTGGTAGGTAAGAACTTAGATGAATTAGGACCACGATGGCCAGATATGTTTGAAACCTATTCCAAAGCTATGGTTGAAAAAGCAGAAAAAATTGCCAAGGAGCATAATATCACTATTCAAAAAGGAGTATATGCTAGTGTTTCTGGACCAAACCTAGAAACTCCTGCCGAATACAAATACTTAGGCATCATAGGTGCAGATGCAGTCGGTATGTCCACCGTACCTGAAATATTGGTTGCCACACATATGGGAATGAAATGTTTTGCGGTATCTATCATCACAGACTTATGCTATCCCGAAGCTTTGGAGCCTGTATCTATCGAAAAAATTATTAGTGCTGCTAGCAAAGCGGAACCTGATATGACTCTGTTGTTTAAGAAAATGATCGCTTAAACACTGCTTAGTGTCGAGTTATGGGTTATGAATGATGTGTTATGAGTGAAAGGTTGAGAGCTTAGATATTTTAGATTATAAGACTTTAAGATTTTGAGACTATATGACATTAGACGCATGTTGTCAAAGACAAGATTTTATTCCACGAAAGAGGAAAAAGATTAAGGTTTAAAGATCAAAGATTAAA
>WTJX01000044.1 GCA_011524675.1 Cytophagales bacterium | reverse complement strand
ATTGCGTCTCTACGCGTGGTGTTGATTGCGTCTCTACCGGTCTCCACCTAATACCACTACTTTCTTATACCGTTTGATGCTTCCGCTCTCATGAATGGCTTCTACAAAAAGTATATACGCGCCTATTTTGGCAAGTGTTCCTCTCTGCTCTGTACCATCCCAAGCGAGGAAGCCTTTCGTGCCTACGATTTCATTGTTTGCCAGTATCTTTATATTCCTTCCCAACGCATCGTATATGGTAGCATTTAAGATATAGCCTGCCTTTTGGAATGTATAGGAAAAAGTAATCACGTCCTCTACGCCATCGCCATCTGGAGAGAAGACTGTACTGCTAGGAACAAAGTTACTTTCGGATATGAGGGGTTCTTTCGCTTGTGAGTTGACAGCCGTAGGTGTCGCAAAGCCTTTGCTTTCTGCTGCGGTAGTCCAGTTGTTGGGGTCGTTGGTAGCATGTGCTAAACTCAGGCGTTCGAGGGAAGCGCCTTCTACTTCATCGGCACTTAAGGCGGACAAATGGTAACTTGCGTCGTAGTAGAAAAAGTCTAGGGTAGAGAAATCTTTATGATGTAAGCTTATTCCTCCTTCATCATTGCTCATGCTTGGGATGTCGTTTTCTATCACATGTAGCGGCGTCTCTACATGGTATGAGGCGAGTAGTTTGCTTTTGTCTGAGGTAAGCACATAATGCTCATGAGGAAAAAGTAAGCGGTCTTGCGCTATTGTTTGTATGGTGTTGGGTAATAAAGCTCCCGTAGCATCAGATTGTGCAAAGTAGATGTCTTTGAGGTTATATACCTGCGTATCAGTATTGACAATCTCTATAAAATCAACGCCTTCAGCTATAGGGTCAAAAAGCAGTTCGTTGAGCAAGATGGAAGAAGAGGACGAAAGCGCTACAGGAAAAGTAAGTGTTACCTCCTCATAATTATAGTTCTGTTGGCAATCCATCATGTTGACTGTCATCTGATACGTTTTTTCTGTCCTTAGTTCGGTAGAAAACCCTAGTTTCACACTTTCGTAGGCTGGTAGCACCACTTCAGTGGTAGCCGGTGTTCCTAGCTCGTCTAACCAATAGTTACTAACATTGACCAAAGCACTACTATCTAAGCTTTCGCTAAACCAAAGCTGTACGGTGTCGTGCGTTATGGGGAAGATATTTTCTATTGTGGGCTTAGTCGTATCGGGTTTTACTCCATAGACAGAGTTTTTCTTACATGGAGTGCCTCCCATATTGTTTAGTGAGGCATGCCAGTTATTTCTGCCTTCACAAGGATTGTTGAGGTCTATCATTTCAATAGCAAAGCCACCATCATCTCTTGTAGGATCATTGTATAAGTCATCGCTATAGGCTAGCGAATGTATTTGTTTCCCTTTATTGTCATAGAGTGTCAAGCGTTCACCACTATTGTTTAGGGATAAGGTAGTTGTGGGGATACGTTTGCCATAGGTTGAAAATAGACTTTGATCTTCGGCTCGTAAGATGATAGCGTACTCTTTGGCTAGTAAAACCGAATCGGGTAATAGATAGCTTTTGTGATTGTCTGTCAATACCCAGTGCTGTAAAGAAATGGGCGAATCGGTAGCGTTGTAAATTTCGATATACTCTACAGCTGGCAGTAAAGTGAGGTTGTTAGGGGCAAACATAACTTCTGTAATTAGTACATCATAAGCTTTGTTTTCTACATAATGAAAAACTACTGTAGTGTCTTTGAGGATATTGCCAAAATTGTCCTGTATGTTCTGTATGCTCAATTCATAGCTGTTTTCAGAAACTAATGGACTTGCTAAGGTTAACGTTACTACATTGGCTTCATGCGATAATGTTTGTATAGTAGCGTTAGGCAATGCGTAGTGGTTGTTTTCTGTTTCTTTGACTATTTCATTAAAATGAAGTGTTAGGGTATTAGGATTAAGTAGATGAACGCTGTCTATCGTAGGGGCAAGGCTGTCTTGTGCTACGTATATGTTGTCAAAACGAATGCTTTGCGTTCTCGATGGTGTGTATTGACAAAAGAAACCAAAACAAAGCGTATGGTGATAGGTACTATCTACTGTTTCGCCTATTAAGTGAAAGCTAGCCTCGCTATGGTGTTTATAATATAAACGCCATAGACCATCAGAAAAGCGTTGTACTACAATGCTTATATCTATAGTGTTTTTGTCTGTAATGCCTGCTAAGGATAAGAGCTTAGTACTTTGCTTTCCGTCTTGACGATAAAGCCCTATTTCATCAGAAGTGTTACCTATCAATACATAATAAGCATGTAGGTCGCCATTGAAGTTATTGTGATCTGAAAGCAAATAAGCTTTGGCAAAGCTAGTGCTTGACGGATTGAAGTCCATTTCAAGCTCAAACTCCCATATGCCGTGGCTTTGCAAACTAGGGCAGTAGATGAAAGAGGATTCTGTGTCTTGTCCTTTGGTTTGCAACTGACCGTTTATCACCTCATACAAATGAGTATCGCCACCCCAGCGAGCTAAAGGCAAAATGTTATCATCTGTAAAGTTCTCTTTGAGTTGTCCTAAAGCAGGATAGTAAACACCAAGTAAAAGTGTCAAAACAAAGAGAGGGCATAGTCTAGTATGTAAAAACATAGAAGTAGATTAAAATTGATACATCGCTTGAAAACGAAAATGACTCCGTTGGCTACTATTGATGAGGTGGTCCCCTTGACCAAAAGTAGCTTGCCTATTGGCTAAAGATGTTCTCGAAAAGCGAAGCCATAAGCTGAGGTTTTTGTAGGGTCTATACTTCAATAGAAGGTAGTAGCGCATGGCGTCTTCGCTGTAGCTGGCGAAGTTGAAAGTATATAAGACATCGTTTTCATAAGTATAAATGCGACTGCTATGAGAGCTAATGTCTGCAAAAGCGATTCTGGCGGTGAGGGTAAAAGGGAAGTGGTTCCAATGTTTCAACTGAATGTCTTGATAGAGAATTATGCTATGTTCTTTGAGCTCGTCTGTTTTCCAAGACACAAGTTCAAACCTGTTTTTCAAAGAGATCGCTTCATTGATACGATAGGCAATATGGTAGCGAACTTGTGTATGTGCTGTAGAGGTAGCGTTTTTTAGTCCTGTTGGTTGAGAAGAAAAATTTCTTTTTTCGTGTGTTTTTTTCAATAGCCAATACATCTCTAGCTTGTCGCTGGGCAGATGATTGAGTTTGATTGCATATTGTTTGCCATCAACAGGGGCAATGGAACGATAGCTAGTCCATGGAAACTTATACAAGTCATGATAGGCAGAGACAGACCATGTAGCAGCAAAGTCAAAACGTAACCCGCTGTATATCCCTGTTTCATTTTGGTTTTTTGAAGCGTCCCCAAAAGCATTGGCGTAAGGAGCAAAGTAACCATACGAATAATAACGATGTGTGAGGTTTAGTGTTAAATCTTCTGATACATAAAAATCCAAGCCATTCAAGTGGGCGTGTTCTCTTTTATTTGAAACGCTATGTTCTCCAAAGTACTCTATGTGAGCGCCGACCCATCGTAAGTCTATACTAGTCAAACGCAGTTGTTTCCCTTCAAAGGCAAAGGTGTTGTATAGGGTGCTAGCTTTCTTTAGCGTTTGTGTGTATGAGGTGTGCGAATGACTAAGGGCACACTGGAAGCGTGTTTTTTGGTAGTTGAGCCGTATGCCCCATAGCATTTCTTTGAGTGCATTTTTGCTTACCCTTTCCCCTTCTGTTCTGTGTAGCCCCGTAGTTTGCAAGCTAGAAACTGTACCGCTCTCTGTTATATTCGCGTCCCTCTTTTTATTGGAATAAAAACCGATGGCATGTAAGGCGGATTTTCCTACTTTGATAGCACCCCCACGCAAAAAGTTCCATTCATTGGCAGAGCGATAAGGAGAAAGAGCGGCTTTACTTCTTTTGATATTTACAGCTTCTGCCAGCTTTCCAAAACCAAAGCCATTCCAAAAGTGGAGTCCTTGCCCCATATTCAAAGCATAGTCTCCTACATAGAGTTCGCGCACAAAGGAGCGAGGAGATTTGTAAAAAAGATGTGCTGATTGATAATCGAAACCACTTTGAGCCTTTTTGAGGTTGAATACATTGTCGTGTTTGTAGAGCGATTCGCCTGCATCTTTTTCTAGGGTAAGCCCCCAACCTATACGTTGATTCAACTGATACTTATAGCGAAGGTAATGCTGCCAAGCGTCTCCTTGAAAGCTACCATTACTAAAGCCCGCCTGCTGCTCCAAAGCGGATGTATGTCTTGAAATGAGGACATGCTTACCTTCCTTTAAGTTAAGTTTTTTATACGTATGTACTTCTTTTGTAGTGATGAAATGACAAAGGTACGCCACTCTTTGTTGTGGGAAAGTAGGAATGCTATATAGCTCTTTCTTATCTACAAAGCCGCCATATTCTTTTCTATGCTTTTCAATGAGCCATAATTCTCTATCTGTGAATATACCAGATGCTCTCAGTACTTCTACTGTAGCTTTATTGATGTTCAGCGGATGAGCGATGTAGTAATCAAGTTGGTCTGCCGAGGCTAAAAAATCTTCATTGGCTTGGATGTCATTATTGTCTATCGTGCTTTCAAGTTTTTGCAAGCCTACAGATTCATCGTGTATGGGTGATTGACCAAAGAGTATGGTGCTAGTATAGCAGTACATAGTCAGTACAAAAAGTTTATAAGGCATAGTGTAAAGAAAGCGATGGGCTAAAACCTAGATCATTGAGGTAAGCGATGCTAAAGTCAATAGATAATAGTTCGTGAAGTAAGCCAAAACCAACAAAGAACTGAGAGGGTATTGTATTGATGCCTGCCCGAATGGCAAAAGAAGAAAGTGCCAAATATTCTAGCCCCACTTTAGTATTGAATGCTTTATCCCAATCTTTATGGATAGTTAAAAATAGGCTGTACTCTTGCTGTGTATAGCTTGCTCCACATTTGAAAATAGTAGACTCTTGGGGTGAGGTCGTATTGAAGCTTGGACGTAAGATGTTGACGAACTGCGTACCTAGTGTAATCTTTTTGGTGATTTTGCTAAGCATACTCAATTCTTCATAAACGATGAGCGTAGGCGTAAAACCTTCAATATAGCGTTGCATACCGTTTATTTTGAGCCCCAAGGCAAATGTCTGAGATAGCTTTTTGGCTAGGCTTAGTCCTAGTTGGCTCTGATGAAAACTACTGAAGCCAAAGCGAGTAAGCGTAAAACCAAAAACACCTTTTCTGTAGGGTAAGGCAGTCGCCAGCCCATACGTTTGTAGTTCGCGCGTGATGTATTTGTTCTCAGAAAAGAAACCAATTCTTTTTTCTTTTAGAAATGCCGAAGCTGCTTGATTGTGATATAGGGCAAATAGATCAATCATGCTGACATTAGCATTGCCTAGCCCATTGCTTCGTCCTCCTACCTCAAAAAAGGATGAGCTTAATAAAATATTATTTAATATAATAAAAGCGG
>WTJX01000714.1 GCA_011524675.1 Cytophagales bacterium | reverse complement strand
CTACATCATTTAGAACTAAAAATAAAATAAGATTGACTTTAAGATATTACGGAATAAAAGTCAACAGAATTGTAAACGAAAAACAAAATCGAAGAGTTTTACAATCTCGAAGTATTAATTCATCTAAATACCCACCAGCATTTGATTTTGAATTGCATATTGACGATTTAAAAGGTGTTGGAATTGAGAGCGAAAGATTAAATTTTAATGCAATTATCGTAGAGCCTACCGATAAAAATTGGGTAGAAAAAATAAAATATGAAATAAAGAAGTTTCAGTAATTCTACTTTACATCCATTCCTTTCATTTCCCTATGTTCTTATCTCTTGTGTTTCAAAACCTCACACGCTAAGAATCTTTTTCTTTTTTTAATTTCTTCGTATTTAATTCGTTAATTTTACTGTGTTGATCTACAACGCGCGTTAAAGTTATCATCCATCATGAGTAAGTCTGTATATGTTTCCAAAGAACAAAACTATGAGCCTGCACTGGACTATGATTACCTTAAAAAACAAGGGATAGCCTACATACAGCAGTTGGCAGGGGACAATTGGACAGATTTTAATGCTCATGACCCTGGTGTAACCATACTAGAACAACTAGCTTATGCCATCACAGAACTAGGCTATCGTAGCAAGCTAGACTTTTTGGATATCCTTGCCTCTCAAAAAAATGACGATACAAAAGATACTTTTTTTACGGCAGCCAAAATATTACCCACCAATCCTTTAACCATCAACGACTACCGTAAAATTATTATAGATAGGGTAGAAGGCGTGAATAACCTATGGATCATTCCATTGAATAACTTTACGACAAGAAAAAATATCAAAGGCTTATATATTACACTTTTGGAAATAGATCCATATACAGCCCTTGATGCAGAAGAGATAAAATTTCAAACTAAAAAACACCTCAACTATTATAGTAACTTAGGAGAAACCTTTGTAGATGTAATCATTCTCAAAAAACAAGAAGTCTATCTGAAATGCCAAATAGATTTGGAAAAAGATGCCCAAGTAGAAAAAGTACATGCCGAAGTACTTTATCAGTTAAAGTATCTTTTTACACGTCCACTAGTCTATAAATCAATGAATCAACTGCTAGAGGAAGGGCATGAAATAGACGAGATATTTGAAGGTCCAGTCATGTTGCGTAATGGTTTTTTGGATGATGAATGTTTGAATGAAAAAGAGAATGTCTTTCATAATAGCCACTTGCTCAACAAACTAAGAAATATAGATGGCATCAAAAAAATAAAATATCTCAATCTTGTCTTAGAAAGCACAGATGAGCAAGGTAATACGGTTTACAAAAATTATTATAACCAGTTAGCTCAGAAAGAAATAAGTGAATTAGTACTTATCAAATGGGATACAGTGGCAGTATTGGGGAGTAAACTGTTTCAAGATGTAAATGACCATCGTTTCTTTACTTATTATAAAGAAGAAATTCCTGTAAGTGTTTTTCAAAAAGAAGTAGATCGCAACCTCAACAATATGGAGGCTAAAGTAAAGATCGGTTACGGTCAAAAAGTCGCCATTAAAAAAGATATTCGTAACGACTTCCCCGATGATTTTCCTAAAGAATCATTAAACGATATTCCTTTGCCTCAAGGCAAACGGATGGCACTAGGCAATTATAGTTCTATACAACATCAATTCCCAGAAATATATGGACTATCCCAAAAAGGACTATCTTCTAATACTACCGCAGAAAGAAAAGTACAAGTATATCAACTCAAAGCATATTTACTATTCTTTGAGCAAGTATTGGCAAACTATTTAGAGCAGCTCACACGCTTTACAGAGCTGTACGCTTTAGACAAAGAGGTAGAGCAAAGTTATTTTGTACAGCTTCCATGGGATATACCTAAGCTCAAAGAGCTAGTAGCCGCCGTTGACCCTACACTAGAACGTATTCATTTTGAAAAAGAAGTACAACGAGTAGTAGAGGAAATCATGTCGGGGATAGATAACTTTTACGAACGTCGTAAAAAGTTTATACATCACCTTTTGGCACGCTTTGGCGAAGATACCTTTCTCTTTTCTTTTGAAAAGTTTAATTATTACCAAAGTGATGAAGACTTTAAGAAAAGTTTGCTAGACAATGCCCTTACATTGCTTCAAAACTATTTTTGGATCAGTGCAAAAAAAGCACGTTCATTTGACCATAGCAGTCCATTTTGGCAAGACGACTTAGCACAGGGTAACAAACTACACACCAACCTTTCAGTATTGGAACATAAAATACGTTTCATGATAGGCTTGACAGATGAGGTGCATAAGATCGCTACAAACCTTAAAGAAAAAGTGAATTTTGGCAATAAAGATACCCTTGAGAACATCCAAAAAAGGCTTCAACATACACTAGTACAGCGTATTCGCTATATGGCAGAATCTGCCAAGGGCTTATGGGAAAAAGAACATCTCTCCAAGGAAAACGATCTCAAACTCATAGAAGACATTAGTATAGACGAATCACTCTTTAAAAGAGGAATATGGGACGAAAACCTGAAAGTAGTATCTTACAAAGACGATCATAAACATGCCGTTCTCTATAAGATGAAAGATGCAGACTTTATTGTCGAATATTTTCAACAAGTGATACAAGATAGGGGAGAGCGCATCCTATTTACAGAAGTAAAAGATCATCATAGAATAGAGATATCCTTTGAGATGAAAGGCTATCAGCCTTATTATTTTGAATTTGTAAGAGAAGATACTGGTCATTTCTCAATGAACCCTACACAAGTATGGGAAGTCTTGGCAATGTATGACAGTGAAGAAGAAGCCTTCCGCGCTGCCTATTCTTTAAAAAATAACCTCATTAGGTGGAACAAAGAAAGCGAAGGTTTCTTTGTCATAGATCATGTGCTGCTACGCCCAAGAAATGAAGTAGCCAAAGTAAATATCTTACTCAATGACCCTACAACCGATTGGTCATTTCACTTGGTAGAGTTATTCAATTTTTCTGAAATAGAAGAAAAAATAAGAGAAAATGTAGCTTATATGCGTAAGCTAGACTATCATATTTACCGCAAAGGAAAAAGGTTTGGCATAGAGTGGAATGAAAAAGACGGAAGGAAAATAGGGTGGTGTTCGCAAAAGTACGATACCATAGCTAAGGCTAAAGACAAAGCAGAAGAAATAAAACGATACTTTATAAACTTTACAGATTTTGAGGCTTATGATCCTAATAGAGTGAAGTTTAATTATGAGGTGCAAGAGCAAAAGCACCCTCTACATCATTATTCATTTACGTTGACTGTTTTTCTTAGTGCGTGGACAGCTCGCTTTTCAGACCTAGAGTTTAGGTATCAACTAGAGGCGCTCTTTCGTATGAATACCCCTGCCCATATTGCACTAAACTTTCAATGGTTAGAACACAAAGAGATGCTCTACTTTGAAGAAATATATACTCAATGGTTAGTAGAAAATAGAAAAAAAGAGACTGACTATGACGCTCTTAATCAATTGTCGGATCAGTTGCTGACACTAGCAAAAATCTAAGACCTAAGAAATGACAACTTTTGTTCGTTGTTTTTTGCTATTTGTAATTTCCTTACTCAGCTTTGTACTTTGTATTGTTTCACATCTCACATCTATTCATGAAGATTATTTGTATTGGTCGTAACTATGCCGAACATGCCAAAGAGCTAGGCAATGAACTACCCAAAGAACCTGTTGTTTTTTTAAAACCTGATACCGCCTTACTAAAAAACAATGCGGATTTTTATCATCCCTCATTTTCGGACAATATTCAGTACGAAGCAGAAATAGTGATAAGAATAAATAAAGAAGGAAAAAATATTCAAGAAAAGTTTGCGCACAAATACTATAATCAACTAGGGATAGGCATAGACTTCACGGCAAGAGATGTACAACAAGAATTGAAAGCCAAAGGGCTACCGTGGGAAAAAGCAAAAGCCTTTAATCATTCCGCACCCATATCTTCTTTCTTGGATATCAGTGAGATAGAAGACATACAAGCACTAGATTTTTCCTTACAGCATAATGACCGCATAGCACAGCAAGGGAATACGCGAGATATGATTTTTAAGATAAATCACCTCATTAGTTATATTTCTACTTTCATCTTACTCAAGACGGGTGATCTTATCTTTACGGGTACACCCTCAGGCGTGGGTACTGTCAAGATAGGCGATCATCTAAAGGCATATATCAACGAACGCGAGATGTTATCTGTACAGGTCAAGTGATTGTTGAGACTATAAGATTTTAAGATTCTTAGGTTATAAGCCTTTAAGGCAAAAGACGTTTAAAGCAGTGATTAGTGGTTAATATTGAGTTATGGATTATGGGTGATGTGTGTTGAGTTATGAGTGATGGATGAAAGTGAAACTTAAAACGTAAAACTTAAAACCTAAAACTTAAAACCTAAAACGTAATACTAACTACTAGATACTGAAAGGGGCATGATTTTATTCCACGAAAGTGGCGGACAAGAGAAAAGTTTAGAGATTAAAGATTAAAGAGGGGGGAGTGTAGCTTGCTTGTTTGTGCCTTTATTGAAGAGTACAAGCTACGACGTATAACGAATGATTTCAATTTACTATTTTTTAAAAACGTAGAACTCAAAAAAGCTAACTGCTTATTGCTCATTGTTCGCTGCTCAAATAAAAAAAGTACTTTTTTTATGGACTTGAAAAGAAAAAGCGTACCTTTGCAGCCTTAAATTTTATCATTATGTTAAAAAACTATGAAACGGTATTCATTTTAACTCCCGTTTTGTCTGAGTCTCAGATGAAGGATGCTGTTAGCAAGTATAAGAAAATTTTGAAAGACGCTGGTGCGAAAATCATCAATGAAGAGAACTGGGGTCTTAAAAAGCTTGCATATCAAATTCAACACAAAAGCACAGGCTTTTATAATTTGTTTGAGTTTGAAGCTCCTGCTGACACTATTCAAAAATTAGAGTTAGAGTTGAAGAGAGATGAGAGAATATTGCGTTTTCTTACTATTGCTTTGAACAAGCATGCGGTAGCATACAATATCAAGAGAAAGAAAAAACAAAAAGAAAGTAAAAAAGAGGAGGCAGCGTCATGACATTAATAAACGAACCTATACACAGTACCAATCACGAGTACAGAAAGAAATATTGTAGATTCAAAAAATCTGGTATTGAATATATCGATTATAAAGATCCTAATTTCTTATTAAAATTTGTCAATGAGCAAGGTAAAATTCTTCCTAGAAGAATAACAGGTACTAGCTTAAAATTTCAAAAAAGAGTAGCGCAAGCGGTAAAAAGAGCTAGACACATCGGTTTGTTGCCATATGTTACAGATTCTTTAAAATAATTAATAGTCATTATGGAAATTATATTAAAGCAAGATATTGCTGGATTAGGCTACAAAAATGATACAATCTCTGTAAAACCAGGTTACGGTAGAAACTACCTTATTCCTAATGGA
>WTJX01000567.1 GCA_011524675.1 Cytophagales bacterium | reverse complement strand
ATATCACCTTTGCAGACGAAAAAGAAATAGAACGAATTGCTGAAGCAGTAGCAGCCGATGGTTACAAGTTTCAGTCTGTAATAAATCACATCGTTTCGAGTAATTCATTTTTGAATTAACACCATGTAATAGTTATAAGCTTCGCTATGCTTTCGTAGCGAAGCAGACAAAATATTTTTTTAACAAAAAAACAAGAATATGAGTAGTAAAAAACCTTGGCATTTAGATAGACGCTCCTTTTTGAGAGGGCTAGGTGTTGCTTGTACCTTACCTTATTTGGAAGCAATGGGTAAGACCAAGATAGAAAATTTAGGAACAGTACCGAAAAGACTGTGCTTTTTATACACACCCAATGGTGTCGCCCTACCCGATAAAAATAGTGGGTATAAACAAGACTGGAATTGGTTTCCTTTGGAAAAAGGACCAAATTATAAATTTACCAAAACACTCTCTCCTTTAGCTCCCCACAGAAAAGATATTTCTATCCTTGGTGGACTTAGTCACCCCAACAGTAGAAGTGTGTTAGGACATATCGCAGGTGATACTTGGTTGACAGGGGGAGATTTGGTAGGAGACTACAAAAACTCTATCTCTGTAGATCAATATGCCGCAAGACATCTTACACCCTATACAAGATATCCTAGTTTAGTACTTTCTACAGATGGAGGTATAGGGTATAAGTCTAGGTGTTCCACTTTGGCATTTGACGCTTTGGGAGAACCTGTTCCTTCAGAGCATAGGCAAAGAGATATATTTGAGCGTTATTTTTCTACTGGAGGTTCTAAAGTAGATAGACGTAAGAGCATTCAGAGAGGGAAAAAAATTGTAGATTTAGTACTCGAAGATAGTAAGAGACTCATGAATATCCTTGGGGCAAATGACAAGGCGAAAATGGATGAGTACCTCACCTCTCTCAACCAAGTAGAGCAACAAGTCATTCGTAACGAAAAATGGTTAGACATTCCAATGAAAGATTTTGATGCAAGTCTACTCAAGCTAGATGCAGTGCCTTCTAGCCCTGAGGAATACTTGCGTTCTACCT
The DNA here is from genome assembly GCA_011524675.1 of Cytophagales bacterium. GTDB lineage: Bacteria > Bacteroidota > Bacteroidia > Cytophagales > JAAEPT01 > WTJX01. Next base: position 4,397 of record WTJX01000567.1, on the reverse strand, counting down.
TAGATTTGATGGTTTTGGGTTTTCAGACAGATGCTACGAGAGTAATGTCGTATATGATGGCAAGAGAAGATGCTATGGGTTTTGGTGAAAACTTCCCAAAATTAGCCTTGAGCTTGCCAAAAGGACATCATGCTATGAGTCATGACAAAGCCAAAGGACACTGGGAGCAATGGGGTAAATACGATCAGTGGTTAGTCAAGCAGTTTGCCTACTTCGTTGATAAGATGAAAAACACACATGATGAGTATGGGTCATTACTAGACAATACACTTATACTCTATGGTAGTTGCTGTAGTAATACACACAATGCAAGAAACTACCCTCTTGTATTGGCAGGTGGCTCTAAGTTAGGGGCAAAGCATGGGTCGTATACTGTTTTTGATGAAAAACATGTGCATCTATCCAACTTATTTGTTGCTATGCTCAATGCGGTAGGTGTCAAAACGGATACGTTTGCAGATAGTACGGAGGATAAAAGTATCTCTTCTGTGCTTTCATAGTGAAAGAAAAATAATAAATTAATGTGCCATTAAATTTGTCTTTAGATTAAATTTAATGGCTTTTTTTTGAATAAGTAGGCGGACAAAAATAATTGTATTTTAAAAAACGAGTGATTTTAGTTCAGATCAAGGTAGAAAGCAAAGCTTTAGCAAGCTAAAGCACGTATTTCTAACGATGAGATGAATTGAAATAGCCGTTTTTTATCATAAGTATTTTTGAATGACTACTCATATGAATAAAAAGTTGGCTTACAGCATAAACTGACTAAATTAATGAAAACACTAGAGCGTAAGCGTCAAAAAAATTGACCTTAATCTATTTTTAGATAAAAATTAGCTAGTGAGACGCAACAAAAATAAATGACAAAGTAGTATTAGTATTCAGTTATTCATTATGGTTTCTATAAAAAACATCTTAGGTCTATTACTCACCTTTTTACCTTTGGTTGAGCTGTGGGCAGTAGAGCAAGAATACTATGAAGACACTTATTATAGTAGTAATGAAGGTTTAGCTTTTGATCAAGTAAACTATGTTTTTCAAGACTCTGACGGCTTCTTGTGGGTTGGAACACGCAATGGTTTGTCTTGCTATGATGGTTATAGCTTTCAAAATTATTACCACCGTTATGAAGACAGTACTTCACTGAGCCATAACGACATCAGTATGATTGATGAGGATCCACAAGGGAATATATGGATAGCTACTTGGGGTGGTGGTATCTCCGTATTAGACAAAAAAGAAAAAAAGTTTCTTTGCTACCATAACCATAGTGAGCCTATAAAAATACTAGGCGACAATATCATTCGCAAGATACATTATGGTCGTCATGACAGAGTATGGCTAGGGACAAATGCGGCCGGCTTACAATACATGAACTTAAAAAAACATAAAATCCATCATATAAAAACAAATGAAGGCAATGCCTTCTCTAGCATAACAGAACTTTCAAATGGAAATTATCTCATTGGTACGTGGGAAAACATCTCAGAATATAAATTAATAGGAGATTATACTTTTAAGCTTATTAAAAAACATAAGATCGTCCATCCTAAAGCCATCGTACTACTAAATGATGTAGAAGTACTTATAGGGGGGATAAATGGACTTTACCGGTATAATACAGACACACATGAAGTAGACCACCTTTTAAAAATAAAAGCTATTGAGCACATCGAAAAAGTAAAAGACTTTTACCTCATAGCAACAAACAGCGGTTTATACACATGGGATGCAAAAAAAGAAGAGGTTGTAGGCTTTGATAAAACAATCATTGCCAACCACATTGCTTATGATGACAAAAGAGATATTCTCTGGTTTAGCACTGCGAATAAGGGTGTTATAAAGCGGGCAAAGAAAAAAAATATAAAAACTCACTTCATCAATGAAAAGCTATCTCATTCGCTTCCATTACCCCATCATGACTTTCTTTCTATCAGGAAAACTAAGTCCGAAGGATTAGTTATACATGATAAGCATGGGAAGCAAAAAAAACACTTCCCTTTTGACTTAGGCTTTCACCTCTCCCTAACAGAAATAAACTACCCTCTTTATGCTTTTGTAAATGATAATATCCTTCATCTCATCAATATAAAGACAGGGAAAACAACTAGCCACCGCTTCTCTGTTGACATATTGACAAATACTTATGATACTAAAACGAATACGCTATTTCTAACGGTACGCAACATGTTATTTGCATACCATATTGATCAGAAAACGCTTAGTCTTAGTTTGGAAAAGGAGCATCTTTTACATAAATACCTCCATAGAAAATCGGAATATCATTTTTCTTCGGTACAAAAAGATACTCAAGGCAATACTTGGATAGCTATTTACGGCGTAGGGCTTTTTAAGTATGAGCCATCGTCTCAACAACTACATAAAATACTAGAAGATCAAACAAAGTTTATCGAAACCATGGTTTTTGATACACTGCGACACACTTTATGGTTTAGCTCTAGGGAAGGCTTGTTTTCGATACCCTTAGAGAATGAAGCATTAGACAAATATCAACATCATATCAAAAACAAATGGATCAACTTTATTGAACTAAAAGACGGTCTCTTGTGGCTTGGCTCTTTTAAGGAAATATTAAGATATGATATTAAAAATAATACGTACGAACACTTTAAAGACAAAATAGCTTTTCAACAAAAGGTATCACCACATTCCTTTCTGTACAAGGATAGAATATATGCTTATTATGAAAATGGTGGCATGCTCTCTTTCTCAACATCGATCTACAATACAACCCAAAGAGACGACTCCGTTTATATCAAAAAGCTGGCTAGCAAAGAAAAAGAATATCATTCTTTTGAAGAATCTATTGTATTGCCTTATGACCAAAACAATGTTAACATTTCTTTTTCTTGCATAGATTATTTGAGTCAAGATCAACGTGTTTTTGAGATAAGAATCCTCAACTTCGATAATGAATGGACGACACATCAAGAAAAAAACAGAGTGCTTAATTATGGGCTTCCTCATGGTAAGTATATTTTTCAGATACGACTAAAAAACAGTAATAAGATTTCTTCTGTTTCCTTTGAGATCCTTCCTCCTCCATGGAAAAGTTCAATGGCATACGCCCTTTATTTCATCATATTTGTATCTCTGCTATGGCTTTGTTTTTGGCTCATTCAAAAAAGAGAGAAACGCAAAAACCATATCAAGGAAGAATTGATACGCATTGAGGAAGAAAAAAAATATAGTAAACTACGCTGGCGACTTTTTACCGATATTTCTCATGAGATAAAAACACCCCTTACACTCATCCTTAGTCCGCTAGAAAGCTATATCAAAGGCAAAAAAAATCAAACGCTTGACTTAGAAACAGCACAACTAGTACACAGAAACGCGGAAAGACTAGAAGAATTGGTCAAACAACTACTCGACTTTCGCAAAGTGGAGTCTAATATGCTCAAACTAAGTGTACAAGAAGAAGAGATCGTAAGCCATCTACGTTTGCTGAAAGAGTCTTTTCAATCATTGGCAGCGCAGTACGAATTCGTGTTTACTTTTTCTTCCAATAGAGAAAGTGTCCTAGCTTACTTTGACAAGGATATACTGGAAAGAATCATCATCAATTTACTTTCCAATGCATTTAAATACACTCCTCCGCAAGGAAAAATCTCTCTTAGCCTTGAGATAGGTGAGGCTAGCAAAAACGCAACTATTTCTGTCATTGACACAGGGATAGGCATAGAAGAAGACATGCAAGCTCGTGTGTTTGAGCGTTTTGAAGGGCTAGGGGATGTACAGTCTCAAAACTTTTCTAGCAATGGGCTAGGACTTTCGTTAGTCAAAGAATTGGTGAACCTACATCATGCTGACATTCATTTTGAAAGCAAGCTCAATGAAGGTTCTAGCTTTTATATTACATTGCCTATTGGCAAAACATTCTATGAAGAGAAAAAAGTAGAGATTACGACTACACTAAAAACCGTAGAAGGTGTCCCCCCTGTAAGTACAAAGAATAAAGAAAAATGGACCATATTACTTGCAGAGGATAATCAAGACATACACCACTATCTCAAAAGGGAACTAGAAAAACACTATACTGTTCATGCCTTTTTCAATGGAAAGGAAGCACACGAAAACGTTGACCTAGTCATGCCTGATTTGATATTGAGTGATATCATGATGCCTCAAATGACAGGGATAGAGTTATGTCAAAAAATAAAAGCGTCTGAAACCACAAGCCATATTCCTGTCATTTTACTCACTGCCAAAGGTTCTCATGACAATAAGATTGAAGGGCTAGAGTCTGGTGCGGATGACTACATCAAAAAACCTTTCCGCATAGAGGAAATACATGTACGCATCAAAAACATCATACAAATAAGAGAGGGGCTACAGCAAAAGTATAGTAAAGAGATCATCTTAGAAGGCAAAAC
>WTJX01000269.1 GCA_011524675.1 Cytophagales bacterium | reverse complement strand
TAAATTTTATGATAAAGCTTCCCGATGTGTTGTCGGGAAGCGTAAATTTTCTTATTGCTTTGTATGTCGTCCGCTATATTAGATAGAGAAGCTTTCACCACAGCCACATGTTCTTGAGGCGTTAGGGTTTACAAACTGAAAGCCCTTTCCGTTGAGCCCGTCTGAGAAGTCTAGTGTAGTACCTATTAAATATAGGATACTCTTTTTATCCACTAATACTTTCATTCCTTTATCTTCAAATACCTCATCGGTATCGCTTATGGTTTCATCGAAGGTAAGATCGTACATCAGCCCAGAACAGCCACCACCTTTTACGGATACTCTTACATGAGCATCATCCGTAAAACCTTCTTCTCCTCTATAGACAACCAATTGCTTCGCTGCTTTTTCAGAAATATTCATATGTTATGTACTTAGTTATTTTTAAGATTATTGTACATAACAAGAACAATGTTTACAAAGTTCCTGTTATGCGTTAGCTTTTTTTACTCATGACTAAAAGCTAATAGCTAATAGCCAATACCTAATTGTCAAAAGCTTATTACTCTATTTCTACTACCAAGTCATCTTGCTGTACCATATCACCTACTTTTAGGTGTAAGCTTTTTACGATACAGGTAGAAGAAGCGGCAATTGTTGTTTCCATTTTCATAGCTTCAATCGTAAATAGAGGTTCGTTTTCTTGTACTTCTTGCCCTGGTTTTACGAGTATGCTTGACAACCTTCCTTGTAGTGGTGCGCCTATTTCTTTTTCTCCTGCCGCTTTTTTGTTAGACACTTTGTCGGAGGTAAAAGACTTATCTTTTACTTGTATTCTACGTGTTTGCCCATTTAGTTCAAAGCCTACAGTACGCATACCTTGCTCGTCTGGCTCTAGGATATACATCATTTTTATGGCGATGGTTTTTCCTTGGTCTATAGGTACTAAGATACCTTCTCTCTTGGTAGGACCGTAGAAGAAGTCTTTTGTAGGTATATTGGTTACGTAACCATACTTTTTGTTGAATTCAAAGAAGTCTTGGAATACTTTTGGGTAGAGCTTGTATGACAAGAAGTCTAAGAAGTCTGCGTATTGCCCAAATTGCTTTTGGAACTCTTTGAACTCTTTGTCAAAGTCCACCGGTTTTAAGTTCTCGTTTGGACGAGCCGTGAGAGGTTCTTTTCCTTTGAGTACAATTTTTTGAAGTTGTTGAGGGAACCCACCTTCTGGCTGTCCTAGTTCTCCTTTGAAGAAACTTACCACCGACTCTGGGAAGGCAAGGTTTCTTTCTGGGTTTAGAATATCTTCTGCCGTAAGGTTGTTTGATGTCATGAAAATGGCCATGTCTCCCACTACTTTGGAGCTTGGTGTTACTTTCACGATGTTGCCAAAGAGTTCATTTACTACAGCGTAGTTCTCTTTTACTTTTTCAAAATCTTCACCTATCAAACCTATAGATGCCGCTTGTGGCTTTAGGTTTGAGTATTGTCCTCCTGGTATCTCATGGTTATATACTTCTGCTGTACCTGCTTTTAGCCCAGACTCAAAAGGGTAGTACATTTCTCTGAGGTCTTCCCAGTAGTTAGAGTATTTTTGTAATGACTTGAGGTCTATTTTTGGATCTCTATCATGGCTGTTGAGCATGGCTATGACAGAGTTCATGTTTGGCTGAGACGTAAGCCCAGACATAGAACTTAATGCACAATCTATCACATCTACACCTGCGTCTATGGCTGCCATATAGGTGGTAGACTGTATAGATGAGGTGTCGTGTGTATGCAAATGTATAGGGATATCTATGGCTTCCTTCAAGGCAGGAATCAGTTTTGAAGCTGCCAAAGGCTTTAACAATCCTGCCATGTCTTTGATGGCTAAGATATGCGCACCCTCATCCTCAATACGTTTTGCCAAATCTACATAGTACTGTAGGTTGTATTTGGTGTTGTTAGGGTCAAGAATATCACCGGTATATCCAATACATACTTCTGCGAGAGAGTTTGTTTTTTCTACAACAGTCTTAATGCTTACTTTCATATTGTCAATCCAGTTGAGTGAATCGAAAATTCTGAAAATGTCTATTCCGTTGGTAGATGCCTTTTGGATAAATTCTTCTATGAGGTTGTCTGGATAGGCTTTGTAACCTACACCATTAGACCCTCTCAATAGCATCTGAAGCAATACGTTAGGCATTTTTTCTCTCAATGCTTTGAGTCGCTTCCAAGGGCACTCATGCAAGAAACGCATGGCAACATCAAAAGTAGCCCCTCCCCATACTTCCATAGAGAAGATGTCTGAGTGGTTTCTTGCGTAGCTCTCCGCTACAGCCACTAAGTCTCTCGTTCTTACTCTTGTAGCCAACAAAGACTGGTGAGCATCTCTGAAAGTAGTATCTGTGAGATGTATTTTCTTTTCATCCTTCAACCACTTAGTAAAGCCTTCTCTCCCTAGTCTGTTCAAGATGTCTTTTGTTCCTTCTGGGTATGCTTCGCTGCTATTGAACGAAGGTACTACAGGGGTGACAAAAGTCTTTTTTGGGTCAACAAACTTTACTGTTGGGTTTCCATTGACAGCTATTTCTGCTAAGTAACGTAGTGTTCTTGTACTTCTGTCTTGTCTGCGAGGAATCTCGAATAGCTCTGGGTGATCTCCAATAAAGTTTACCGTACATTTTCCATCTTTGAAGATTTCATGTGCGATTACATTTTCTAGGAAACCAATATTTGTCTTTACCCCTCTGATTCTGAACTCTCGTAATGCTCTGCTTAGTCTCTCTGTAGCTCCATTGAGTGTTCTTCCCCATGCAGAAACTTTGACTAACATAGAGTCAAAGAAAGGAGATATTTTCATTCCTGGGTAAGTACTTCCTTCGTCTAGTCTTATACCAAATCCACCTGCATTTCTGTAGGCGATGATGGTGCCATAGTCGGGCTTGAAATCTTCTTTTGGGTCTTCTGTGGTGATACGGCATTGGATGGCAAAGCCGTTCAGTTCTACAGACTCTTGATTTTTGATATGGATGCAAGGGTCTGATAGGAGGTGTCCTTTGGCGATAAGTATTTGAGAGCGAACAATGTCAACTCCTGTTACTTCTTCGGTAATGGTATGCTCTACCTGTACTCGTGGGTTTACTTCGATGAAGAAAACGTCTCCTTGCTTATCTACCAAAAACTCTACTGTACCTACATTGTTGTAGTTTACTTGCTTGGCTATGCTGATGGCATAGTCGTAGAGTTTGTTTCTTGTTTCTTGGCTCAGTCCTAAACTTGGGGCTACTTCTACTACTTTTTGGAATCTTCTCTGTACAGAACAATCTCTTTCGTAGAGGTGTACTATATTACCATGGTTATCTCCCATGAGCTGCACTTCTATGTGCTTTGGCTCTTCAATAAATTTCTCTAAAAATACAGTACCGTCAGCAAAGAACTTTTCTGCTTCACTACGTGCGGCATCAAATACTTTTTGTAAGGTGCTTTCGTCTCTGATGACGCGCATACCTTTACCACCACCACCAGCAGCAGCTTTTAGCATTACAGGATAGCCTATTTTTTCAGCTTCTTCGAGTGCTACGTCTATATTGATGAGGTCTTGTTCACTATCTCTGATAATAGGGACATTAGCTTTGATGGCAATCTCCTTGGCAGCTACTTTGTCGCCCATCTGATCCATTACCTCTGGCTCTGGTCCTACAAAGATGATTCCTTCTTCTCTACATCTTCTGGCAAGCTTTACATTTTCAGATAAGAATCCATATCCTGGGTGGATGGCATCGACATTATTTTTCTTAGCAACTTTTATGATTTCTTCTATATCCAGATATGGTTTTAGAGGCTCTATGTCTGGACCTATTTGGTAGGCTTCGTCTGCTTTATATCTATGTAAAGAATAACGGTCTTCATAAGTATAAACAGCAACAGTATTTATTTTTAATTCTGACGCGGCCCTCAATATTCTGATGGCTATCTCTCCTCTATTGGCTACAAGTAGTTTGTTTAGTTTTTTTAATGAAGTACTCATTGATCTGTTACTAGTTAAGTAATTAGCGAATCGCGCAGCCTTGCTGCAATAATCTCGCAAAGATAGATCAAAAAAAGTTTTCTAGGACTATATAAATAAGAGTTTTTAAAAGGAAAAGTTGCTTTTTAGAAATTAAATGTAAAGTGTATAAGGAGAGCATGTCTATTTGGTCTGTATGTTTGACTGCCATGAACAGACTCATTCATGAATGCGCTAGAGCTGAGGCATCAAGAAAACGGGAATGGTCTGTTTTGCAAGAAGAAAGTTAGTGCTAAGTAGGCGGACAAAAATAATTGTATTTTAAAAAACGAGTGGTTTTAGTTCAGTTTAAGGTAAAAAAAAAGATTTGTCAAGCTAAAGCGTGTATTTCTAACGATGAGATGAATTAAAATAGCCGTTTTTTATCATAAGTATTTTTGGATGACTACTTAAGACTATTGTACATTATTTACCCGTCAGAACATTACCAGCGGAGTTATATACTACTTTATGGTGGACTCCCTTCATTTTGTTGCCAGACACTTCTAACAAAATTTCAAATTCATTGATTTCATTACTGTCAAAACTTGCTATGATATCTTGCGCTAAGTTATCATCATAGAGGTACTTTGTGATATAGTTCCTTGCTTGATTGCTAGAGGGCAACAGTATAAAGAGGCTATGCTTATTATCTATGATTACTTTTTTGAAAAGACAATAAGAAGTTGTGATAAGTCCCGCATTAGGGATTTTTTTTTGCTTTTTGGGTAAGTATATAGAGTCTCCTACCGTAAAGGATTGGATATAGCTTTTCCGGATGTCGTAGTTGCTAAAGTTGCAGATAGATTTTTCAAAATAAGATGAAAAATCGTATAAATCTCCCGAGTATGTTTTACTCAGAAAAAGAGTGTTTTTATGTATTGTATGTATTTGACTTGCTCTGTATAGTACGCTGGACTGTTGATGATATGTCCATTCTATGCTTAATTGATTGGCAAAAAACATGTTTTCTATATCTATATGGTGAAAATTTTTGCCATCTATGATTTTTCTTTCGGGGTACTCTTTTACAATCTTATTAAACTGTACTATATTGTTTGCTAATGTAACGTCTGTGTCATAGATGAAACGATTACGCCCCATCTCTAGGTCATATTCTTGGTAAAAGCTTCTGTCGCCCAGTGCTATATCCAAAGGTTCTTCTTGAGACAGAAAGTAAGATACAAACGATCGCTTTGTTAGCTCAGTAGAGCTTTTTTTATGTTGGTAGAGGTAGAATAATATGACACAAAGGGAAAGTAATATAATGCTGCTTATGTAGCTAAGGTAGTGTAGTTTTATTTTAGGGCTTTTATTTTCTTTTTCATCATACGAAGCAGCAGAAAAAACTACCTTGTACGCTCCCTTTGGAATAGATATTTTTATAGCATAAGACTTTCCCTCATTAGCATAAAATAGTTCTAACTC
>WTJX01000235.1:4755-5445 GCA_011524675.1 Cytophagales bacterium | reverse complement strand
CTTTAATCTTTAAGCTTCCACTTTGAAGTTGTTTGTTTCTATAAGTTCATTGGCTAACTTTGCGCCATGGAAAAAAGAAACGCACCAGTAACGGTTTATACTGAATCAAGTCCAAATCCTAATTCACTTAAATTTGTATGCGAATTTGCTTTGATAGAAGGTCATATTGACTTCCCTGATGCGCAAAGCGCTGAAAACAGTCCTCTCGCCAAAGGTATTTTTGAGCATTTTGATTTTTGTCAGAGAGTGTTCATTGCTGCCAACTTTGTAACTGTTACCAAAACCAGTTCAGAAGATTGGTATGAGATAGCTCCAAAGGTCAAAGACTATATCAAAAATCATTTAGAGGAAGGAAAAGCGATATTGACTGATGCCTTTAAAAAACAGGTAGCCGAAATACAAGAAGAAAAGACAGGGCCTACAGAAGAAACAGAAACTGTAGCCAAAATAAAGGTTGTCTTGGATGACTACGTAAAACCTGCCGTAGAGCAAGATGGAGGTGCTATCACCTTTCATTCTTTTGAAAATGGTATCGTAAAGGTACTCTTACAAGGCTCTTGTAGTGGTTGCCCTTCTTCTACGATGACCTTGAAGTCTGGCATAGAAAACCTTTTGAAAAAAATGGTGCCAGAGGTTACCGAAGTAGTTGCCGAAGGAGTATAAGGCTGGATTTTATTCCACGAAAGTGGC
>WTJX01000235.1:0-4655 GCA_011524675.1 Cytophagales bacterium | reverse complement strand
GCAGTTTAATTAATAATGAAGAATTAATAATGTGAATTGTGGTAATTGGTCGTTTATGGCTTCATTCACAAGAAATGAAGAAATTAAAGTAATGAAAAAATGAATGAGGTTTTCAGTGGTTAGTGATGAGTGATTAGTTTTTAGTGATTAACGATTAATTAATCAACTTTGGACTAACGACTTAGTACTCTAAAGAGCTGGATTTTATTCCACGAAAGTGGCGCAGTTTAATTAATAATGAAGAATTAATAATGTGAATTGTGGTAATTGGTCGTTTGTGGCTTCATTCACAAGAAATGAAGTGAGGGCAGAGCGTTAAAAAAACAGACCTTAGTCTGTTTTTAGGGATGAGCCAGTATGCGTGCGGGATGGAATAATTAAAAAAATGAAGGAGTTTTCAGTGATTAATGATTAGTATTTAATACGTTTTTGTACTTTGTACTAATGACTAGCGACTAGATACTAACTACTCAAAAAGCGAACTACTAAAAGTTCATGGACTTAAAAAAAAACAATAGCGTGAAATATTCTTTTTTCATCATTATTCTTTTACGATTTACACTTTCTTTGGCAGATGATGGTTGGGAGCAGATCACTGCCAATCAGTACACCGAAGCAAAGCGAGCCTTTTTAAAAACCTTAGCCCAAGACTCTGCTCACCTTCCTTCTATAGAGGGGATGATTTACCTTTCGGAGGTAGCCGAAAACGAACTTGACTACAAAAGATACTTAGAAAGGTACTTAGAGATAACAAAAGACGCTTTTGTTTATAGCTTATTTCATACATTATTAGAAGGCTCGCAAGTAGATGTCATCCATTCTACCACATCACTCATCTACCACAACCTACAAAGAGCGGCAACACAAAAAGAACTTTATAATTACGAACAAGCAAAAAGTATTTTGCGTCTTATCAATCAAGACTTGTCATGGTCTGTCATAGGGCCTTTCCAGAATATTCAAGGTAGTGGACATGTTGTCCCTTACGATGTAGAAAAAACGCCTTTTGATACTACCATGTATCATTCCAGCAAATTAGGGGTAGAACAGCATTGGGTTACACCCAAATTCGTCAAAGAGACACAAGTATTGGATTTTGAAAACCACCTTCCCTATATCAAGTCTGGAACTTACTACGCCAATACTTTTTTTTACGCAGATACTAGCTTTCATGCTCAACTAAGAATAAAAAGAAGCAGGCCCATCAAAGTATGGATAGACGATGAGCTGGTCTTTCAAAACAATGACCACAAATCGGGACATCTATGGGATGATGAAATTATCTCTTTGTCATTATCTAAAGGGACACACCGCTTGCTCATCAAATGTTCAGATTACGATCCGTCTTCTAACAACTTTGATTTGCTCAACTTCCTAGACAGTCAAGAAGACAGAAAAACCAACATAGATTTATTTCTATCTCTAGAGAATGAGTCGAGAAGAGAAAATTATCTAGGGGTACGTATTACAGATAGCTTAGGCTTGGTCTCTCCACATATTGCTAAGACCGACAGTATCAGTTGCAACGCTACAGTTACAAAGCTTGGGGAACAGGTGGATGTAACGCTTTCTTATTTTAAAAATTTGGCCCAAAGTGAACCTTCATATTTTCATGACTATTTGCTTGCCAAAGCTTATATGAAGACTGGTGCGTTCAAACAAGGCGAAGCCTTTTTTTATCACACCCTAAAAAGCAAGACCTCAAAACTTTTTTACCAGCACCTGCTATCCAAGTTTTACTCTGTAAATGGTAAAATAGAGATACTCTACCAAACGATAAAAGAAAAAGAAAATGGTCAGAAGTTTTTCTTTGGCTTACTCAAGAAAGATCATGAAGAGATAGACAAAAACGCAGAAGAAGACACTTGGCTTACTTCTATCTATACTTTATTGGAGGCAAACCCCTCAGACACGGAAGTTATCAAAGAATATGTAGCTTATTGTGAAGAAAATGGTTTGATAGACCAAAAAGATGCTATCATCAACAATACGCTTACACTTTATCCATCGCTAAGCAAAGAGTTTAGCTCGGAGACTAATCCAGACGCTAACGTCAAAGAGTTGTCAAACAAGAAAAAAATAAAACTACTAGAAAAGAAATTAGAATACTCATTTGACCTTACAGCTTGGGAAGACTTATGCTTTTTACTTGAAGGGCTAGAAGAGTATGAAGAATTGTACGAAAAATACGCTCTACACATCAAGCACGAGCCTTATAACATAGACCTTAGAATGACCTTTGTATCCATGCTGTTGGAGAAAGACCCTTCTCGTGCCCTTAAAGAGCTAGATGAAATCAGTAAAATAAACCCAAACCATTACAAAGTACATATCCTCTATGCCAGAGTATATGAAGCCCTCAATGAGTTTGATCTTGCCTATAGACATTATTTTTTAGCAAAATTATACGGTTTTGGGTACTATACAGGAATGCTTATAAGTAAGATAGAACAGCATGGGGACAACTCTAACAAAAAAGAACTCTTTGATGCTTCGCAAAGAATAGAGGACGGATGGGAAGAGTTTTATAAAGACGAGAGTGATGTTATTCTAAAATACACCAAAGAAATCTTGTTTAGAGAAGAACTCAATCCTCTGGTATTTCAAGATATGCTCATCCAAATATTGAACGAGGAAGGAGCAAAAAAATGGACGGAATACAACTTTAGCTTTCTAGGGAATATACGCCATATACGCGTAATCAAAAAAGATGGCTCTGAAGTAAGACCTGACATACAGTATGGTTTTGCGGTATTTAAAAATTTGCAACCAGGAGACCAAATAGAAGTATCGGGAAAAAGTACCTTAACCCCTTCGAGCCAACTCAATGGGCACTACTTTTTTTATAATCATATGAGTTTTGAAACTCCTGTACTGTATTCCAAACTAGAAATCATCACTCCACAAACTACGCCTATACAATATCAGGTGCACAAACTACGTGATGCACTACAAAAAAGCAATAAAGATGGAATGAACTATTATAAGTGGGAATATAAGAAAGTACCTGCCGTAGTACAAGAGGAAGCCATTACCAATGAATTAGACCTCTACCCTACCATCATTGTTTCTACCATAAAAAACTGGAACGAAGTCATAGACTGGTACAGTAAAGAAACCTACCGTATCACTGAACCGACCTATGAGATCAAAGAAATTGTAGATTCTATCATTACCAAAGAAATGAGTCCGAGCGAAAAGGTGGAGGTATTGTACAACTATATCACGTCTAGTATCAACTACTCTTATGTCTCTTTTTTGCAGAGTAACTTTGTGCCTCAGTACCCATCCAATACCTTGTCTTCAAAGATAGGAGATTGCAAAGATGTATCTTCCCTCATGGTAAGTATGCTGCGCTATGTGGGAATCGAAGCCAACTATACATTGGTCAAAACATCAAATATGGGCTTTCATAACATACCACCATCGCTATTCTTTGACCATGTGATCACTAGCTACAAACTGGACGGCAAAACATACTATATAGACTTGACTACAGACTATTATAATTATAAAGTATTGCCTGCAATGAATGTAAGCCAGCCTTCTCTAGAGATAAATGCTAAAAACAATGTACTAAAAAGATTGCCTAATGACTTCTTATCTAAGGATATAAGCCATACAGAGTATTCTGCCTATGCAACACTAGGAAAAGATAGGTCGATAAAGGCTACCTTCCTGACCAAGTATCACGGTGCAGAAGCGGGCTACTTAAGAGAGCAGCTCTCAGCAAAATCTAACGCAGAAAAAAAATCTTTCCTCGTATCTTACTTAGATACGCAAGACAAACTACAACTCAAAGACTACCGCTTTGACGATGAACATGCGGTTTCTAGTTCATTAAGTGCTATATTCAATACACGCACACATCACTACAGTGATAAAATATTTAATTACAGCATCTTCAAAGTTCCCTATGTACAAAAACATACTTACACGCCTGTTTTTTATAAAGACAAAAGAAGTAGCCTTTTGAACTTGCAGAAGGTAACAGAAATCAACCCTATCAAACAAGTGATAGAAATTTCATTGCCAGAAGGTAGTAGAATCATCCAGCGTTTAAACCCTATTGTCATTAGTAACAAAAAGTTTGGCAGGTACGAAACCGTTTTTAAAAAATACAAAAACAAATTGGTTGTCATCAATACATGTAGTTTCAAAAAACAATTTATCCCTCCACATGAATTCAATGAGTTTCGTGTCTTTTACCTCAAACTGGTAGAAGCAGACGAATTATTTATTGCTATTGACAATTAATTAAAATGTTGTTTTGACACTAATAAATTAATTGTATATTTGCCCTTATAAATGTAAACATTCGGTAAAGCACATTTTATATTTTCTTGATTGTTTCACTAAATACTTCTCGTAGCTAAAGCTTTTAGCCTTTAGCAGTTAGCTCTTATGCTATTAAAAATGAATAGCATGTAGTTTCGATTAATTACTAAAAAAGCTAACAGCTAATACCTAACAGCCATAAGCTCATGAAAATTAAGAGGTAGTTAACCGAATGCTTACCATAATAGTAGCATGTTTAAAAACATATAAGTAGGCAGACAAAAATAATTGTGTTTTAAAAAATGAGTGGTTTTAGTTCAGGTCAAGGCAGAAAGCAAAGCTTTAGCAAGCTAAAGCGCGTATTTCTAACGATGAGA
>WTJX01000279.1 GCA_011524675.1 Cytophagales bacterium | reverse complement strand
TGATAAAGAACTGTTTGTCATTGGTATGCGTTGTTGTACGTGCTGCGTCAGTATTGGCAGCTGTGAAGTTCGCATCTAAAGCTATGATTAAAGAAGTATCTATTGCAGAGCGTGCTACTCTTTGGTCTAGACCAGATAAGCTATCTGCCCCTATACCAAAGATATTATTCGAATAAGCTAAATTGCTTGTCCCATTCCAGATATCAGTTGCATCTGAAGAGATATAATTAGTTGCCGTTGTTTGATCTAATGAAATACCATATTTAAAGGCTAAGTAAGACTCAATTTTTTGTTGTTCAGTATCTGTAATTGGTCCTGTATACATGACCATCTCAGATACGTCAGCATCCCAACCACTACCTAACCACATAGAAGCATTTACTCCTGTAAAACTAGTACCTGCTGATCTACCAAGTAGTGTTTGTGCATCTCTCCTTGCATTGATCTGATTTCCATCTAACGTATTAGTTGTACTCATATTGAAAGACCACACATAACTTTCGGTGGTGTCACCTCCCCAGCCAACACCTAAACGGTTACCATTAACAGGTGCATCCCAATAAATTACTCCTGAACCCCATGGAGGGTGTATGCCCACCCTAGTTTCAACAACAGCCTCTGTGAATGAAGTAGAATTGGTTAGTGATTTTGTTTTTGATACATAATATACATGGAAATCATTGTAAGTTGCATCACCGAAGACACCTCCAGCAATAACCATATTTTCACCATTTGAAGGATCAAAGGTCAATCCTGAATTGAAGTTGAGTGTGTTTTCTACCAACTCTGGACCAGCGGTAGCTGTAGGATCATTAAATAGTCCACTTCCTTGGTTTTCCCATGCGGTAACCTCTGTAGTACCTGTAACGCCTTCGCCTGCTTTCAACCACAATACATTGTCTGCTACTACTCCCCCAGGTGCTTTTTGGAATTTGGCAAGGGTAATGTAGTCACCATCTACTAAGGAAGTTGTATTTATTCTAGAATTGGAATTTAACGACCCTAAGACAGTAGCGTCATTTTCAAAAATCCCTGTCTTAGAAACAATGACTGACCAAGTCTCGTCAAAGTCTGGAAATTTGATCTTGATACTATTGCTAAAATTAGTCTTGCTTACCCTCCATACTTTCTTAGAACGTAAGTTAAGACCAATATCTGTCTTTAAATCATCGGTCGTATAGTCTGTCGCTATACTATCGTTGTTAGAAAGAATAAAGAATGATACATCATTTACATGCGTTGTTGTTCTTGTAGTAGCATTATTCGCAGAAGAAAAATCATTTTGAAGCGCCAAAATAACAGACTCATCTCCATAAGCATTGGCTATTCTTTGGTCTAAACCAGAAGCATCATCTCTACCTACCCCTACTACACCATATTTGTAGTCTCCATTGTCAGAAGCATCCCATATCACAGAACCGTCTGAGGCTACATAATCTGTTGCTGTTGTTTGATCTAAGGTGATACCATATTTGATGGCTAAGTAAGAGTTTATTTTTTCGAGCTCGTCCGAAGCATTGAGGAACGTATTGTTACCATAGACGATAATCTCGGCTATTTTACCGTTGAAAGGATGAAAGTTTGAACCAATAGCCCCTATTTGTAACGTATTATCATCATCTCCAAAACTACTCGTGAAAGTAGAGTGTAAAGCTCCATTCATATACACAAATGAACCATCTATATTATTTTGATCGAAATGAGTCGTTCCTATGATGGGTATACCATCAGTAAAAAGTGTATCAACGGAAACATAACCATTACCATGTGATACAGCATATTGACCAGTGTTAAAATGACTAAAAAAACGATCCCAGCCGCCGTCATCTATCCCCCAAACAGAACCTACAAGCGCTGAAGTTGTTTGATCTGGCACATATACTGCTACAACTTTTAAATCACTATAAACATCTGCCCCTAAGTCAAAGTTGGTATTAAAGTACCCCCCTCTGTCAAAAGTATATACAGGATTGAAGTTCAAGCCTAAGTCAGTGAGTGTTGGTGTCCCCGAAACTGTGGCCACACTATCGTGTATTTGACTTATCCATTCGGTCGCACTAGCCCCGGCATCTGCTTTCCACCATGCCTGTAGGTCTCCAGTAATCCCCCCTGGTGCGGTCTCATCTGCTCTATCAACGATTTCTACCCTAAAACTTTCTATATAAGTTGCTGCTGGAGTGCTTTGGTCTGTCGCTGTGATGGTTACTTCATAGACATTATCTCCATCAGCATCTTCTGGGTTTTCATAATCCATAGGATCTATTTTGAATAGTCCAGTTCCCCCCATTCTAAAGTGTGCTGCATCTGTACCGCCAAGTGTATAGCTTACAGTACCTACAGGAGAACCCGTCACCGTAGCCTGATGAATATACGAATAGTTTTCTTCTAAAGTAACATTAGCAATATCATCAATAACATATAATGCTCTACCAAAGGTAAAGAAATCACCATCTTCAAAATCTACATAGCCTTCCCAATAGTCTCCATTATGTGTTAACGCAATAAATTCTGCTCCACTAGTGAAATCATCATCAGAGTCTTTGAGCAAAAATAAAATTTGATTGTTGTCGTCTGGCATTATGGTGGTCTCTGTAGCATTTTCATGATCTGGCACACGTATGAACGTTTGCCCTATGGTGCCCGACTCTTGTACTTTCCATGTCCGTTGCAAGATGCCAAACTCTCCTGTTGGTGCGCCCGTGGTACTGAAAGTAGAAATATCTCCTGCATCATGTCCCCATACCATAAAAGAGGTAGTAGTTGGCAGAGTCGCTGTATTGGTCAAGTTGTTGGTATGTATAGTATCTATACCCAGTGCAACTAAGGCAGTACTATTGACGCTTTTAGATTGTCTTTGGCGCAATTGGTTGTCATAATCGAACCCTACCCCTGCAATATCATTGTTGTAGTCTACATTATCCGTAACATTCCAAATGACCATATCATTGGATAAGGTATAGTCATGACTGAGGGTAATACCATATTTGAGGGCAAGGTAAGAATGTAATTTTTCTAGCTCTGCATCTGATACTTCTTTTCCAAAGCTGATGATCTCCGCTACTTGCGCATCTGAAAATCTAGCGCCACCTTCAGGTGAAGTAGTATAAGCAAAGCCTATAGAAGAAGTAGCAGCATCTACCCCTGTAGTCGTAACAATGGGTGGATTTAGAGACTTAAGCGTACCATTGCTATTTGTATAGACAGTTGCACTACCTCCATCGGATTTGGTCTTTACAATAGAAAAAAGATTAGGGTCGTAGCTATCATCTATACCTGCTCCAATTAAATTTGCACCTTCGTCAAATCCTTTACCATTGGTTCTAATGCTATTGATAAACTTGCCGTCTAAAGAAAGATCCCCATAAACAAGATTATTTGAATTTGATGCTGATGTTGTATTTTTCTTGACGACAAGCAAAGTGGTATAAGCAGAATCTGAATTGCCAATAGCCGGCTTACCGTCTACATATAGCCCATCGTTTCCATCAAAATTTAAGGCAGGCCAATAGTTGATGGCATTTTCTTTGTAGGTAGGATCATCTACGCTACTGAGTGTTGGTGGAGCACTGGTAAAAATACGTGTAAGATCGCTTTGGTCATACCACGCATCTACCAAATCTCCCTCTGTGGCTTCGTTTACTCCACTAAAAGGACCAAAATCTGCCCTTAGCCACAGGTCATTTCCTTCTATCCCCCCAGGGTTGGAGCATTCGGCATAGTTCACAGGAAACTGCAAAGAAAAATCTGTCGCTCCAGGGCAAGAACCGTAGTTCCCTACAGCAGTATAGTTCCCTGCTTCGGTAACGGTAATGGTTTGGTTGGTACTACTGGCTTCAATCACGCTACCATTACGATACCAGTCCCAAGAAGCAAAACCCGCTACTTCTGAGAGACTAATTTCTACTGAGCCTGTCTCACATAAATCGCCACTCCCTATAATGGTGGGCGTATTGGCAAAACCTGAGAAATAGCCTCCTGCACCAATGGAGCCACTTTCTAACAAAAATCCAATATTGATAATATCATCTGAAGCGACCGTAACATCTACATACGTGCCCGTAGTGGAAACAGTATGTTTATAGGAGTACCAATTCCCAGTGAGTGTTGAGCCTGTGGTATTCACCAAGTTTAGACCTGTAAGTGTGGTCGTCCCTGGGGTAATATTGAGTGTTTCTGTACCATTTTCGTTGACAGTAACATTTGAACCCTCCTTCATGATGAGTACCAAACTAGCATTCCCTATTTGTCTCACATCAGAAAGTGTCAACTCCGTTGTTCCTGCACACTCGTTTAGTGGAGGGATAAAATTCATACCATTGGTCGCAGTTGAATTAGCACCAAATGTAGTTTGATAAATAAATACTGGCTGAGTAGCTCTTACATACATATTATCATTAGCAGTGTAGTCTTCTGTCCTATAGTAACCACCAGCACTAAGGGTCGTAGCTAATGTATTGTTAACATATACCTCCGTATTATCTTCAGTCGCTACAATGATAACACTTTCTGGCATGCTCGTTCCATTTCCTTTGACCAGGATAAAGTCAGTACCCGCATTTTGAACAGGAACGATTTGGTCAATACCAATATCCCTACCTCCTTCATCGCCTCTACCCAAGAATGAACCTGAAATGGCTGCAATATCTTTATTTGACGTAATTAACGTACCATTATATTCATTCATATTATAAGTGGCATTATCAAAGTCATCCATGTCTTGACCTATCACATAAGACTCACCAGCGTCAAGCGTTACTGTAATGGATGTTTCTGTAGTAGCTACGCCTCTCCATGTTACTCCAGCTTTGAAATCAGAAAAAGTAACTGTTGTATTGTCTTCTGTCGCCATGACAGAGATGAAGTTTGATAGATAATTACTGTTGGTTGCGTGTTGATGGTTAAAACCTGCTCTAAATTCTTGACCCAAAGCTACAGAACCTTTGGAGGATAATGAACCACCTTGAGCACCAGACATATGCCTTAAATTAACATAAAAAGGAGAATCTGCTGTAAGCAGTAAACCATCGGCAGTGTTGATAGTGTTCAATTCTGTATCAGTACCTGAAGAAGTAATCAAACCTATTGCGTCCGTCTTGGCACCTGCATCTTGATCCAACAATAATCTAAGCGGATTACTCTTTGAAACAGAAAACACGCCTGTGGACGTTTGCGTACCTCTTTCTAGCGTATAATTAGTTATAGGATTTCCTGTACCATCTGCAATGGTTACATCAAAAGCATCTTCTGAGGGGGTGGTAACATGTAAATAGTGATTTTCAACACTTCCATCATCGTTTTGAATTGCTTCTGCTACATAAATAGGCGGTAAATAGTGCCTCGTATCCAACTGTGCTTTGGCAATAGTGCCAAGCATAGCAAGCAAGAAAAAAAGGATAAAGGAAGAGAAGTGTCTTGTCCAAGACATTCTTTTACTATAATTACGCAAGAAAGATT
>WTJX01000106.1 GCA_011524675.1 Cytophagales bacterium | reverse complement strand
GTTTTGGTGTAAAGAGTGTGTTTAAACCCTACTCTTTCACACAAACAAATGTGTTTTTTTGCTAAGTTTTGTCATTTTTTGTAAACTATGTCCTGCTTAATCGGAGGAAAAAAATAATTACGAATTAAAAGTATAAGACACGGTTAAATCTAGTAATGGAGTAAAACAACCGTTCTTCAATAAAAAACACTTTTGAACGACTACTTAAGTAAGCGAAAAGTTTAAATATCCTCTATATGTCTTGTTCAGAAAAAGATTTTTGAATAAGATAAAATTAATTTAGATAATTATGTCTAAGATCAAATATTACTACGACACAGAAACGTGTCGTTATGAAAAATATAAAGCATCAACAAAAGATGTTGTTATCAATGTGGCAGCCTTCACCATTATTTGTTTGATTTTTTCGGTCATCCTTATCACTGTATTTTCTAGTTTCTTTGACTTACCACATATCGCTTATATCAAAGAGCAAAACAAAGAGCTAAAATACTATTACAATATCATGGACAATGACATAAAAGATTTGAACACTATGATAGATCACCTTCACAACAAAGATAAATCCATCTATCGAGTTATCATGGAGTCTGACCCTATTCCCGAAACTGTATGGAATGGTGGCACTGGAGGAAATAAAAAATACAAAGAACTCCTCAACAAAAATCTCAACTATGAAGACTTGATTTTGGCTAAACTAAAGCAGGTAGATGAATTAAAGAGAAAAATGTATATGCAAACGAAGTCTTACGATAAGATCATGGCGTTGGCAAAAGACAAAGACCAAATGTTGTCTCATATTCCTTCTATACAACCAGTATCTAATAAACAAATGACTAGAATAGCTTCTGGTTTTGGGATGAGACTACACCCTATCTTCAAAACATGGCGTATGCATGCAGGGATAGATTTTTCAGCTCCCTCAGGTACTCCTATTTATGCTACTGGAGATGCTCAAGTTTCTAGGGTTGGTTACTTCGGGGGCTATGGTAATCAAGTAACGCTTGACCATGGTTACGGATACAAAACATCATATGCTCATATGAGAAGTTATATAGTAAAAAATGGACAAAAAGTTAAAAGAGGGCAACTCATAGGCTATGTAGGTAATACAGGAGCTTCAACAGGTCCTCACGTACACTATGAAGTAGTCAAAAATGGTAAAAAAGTTAACCCTATATATTACATCTATCTAAATATGACTGACGAAGAGTATGATGAAATTTTGAAACAAGCACGTGAAAAAAATCAGTCTCTTTCTTAAATTAGATCAAGAGACCTTAAAGCATGATCTTAGTGCTTAACCTCTAAAAGTGTATCGCTAGCGTATCCATTTCTGTAAAACTTAATACGAGCTTTACAGAAATGGACACCTCTTTAATAGAAGTCTTTGCAAAACCATCTTTTGCACTTATTCAGCGTTATACAAAATTTTAAAAAGCCTCATTTACAGTCAGTAAACTGCGGTTTTAAAATTTTGAAAGTCTTGACTAAGCACAAAACCTTAGTTATGCAAAGCCTTCTACAAAAGTAAAAGTTAAGGTGTATATTCTGTAATCTATACCCTAATTCTTAGAAGCTTTTTGCTTAATATTCTTTGCATTGGTAAAGCTAAGTAGCATTAGGGTATTAATTAAATTATTTCAAAAAGCCTTTTCTTTTGAGTACACTCTCCAAAAATTTAATATCGTTTTTATTATTAAAGATTTTATGTGGTAGATGTATCAGTTGTACTTTGCTGATGATAATGAGAAAGTCTTCTTTCCTTGAATAGGCTTGTTGCACTTGATCCCACTTGATAGGCATGCCTTGTTTTGAGGATATCTTTATTAATATTTGTCTGCTATCTATTTCATAAGAAAGTTTTTCAAACAAAGTTTTTGCTTGTTCCATTTGTGTAAGTCCAGCGAACTGTATGTACCAAAACAATAAGAATAATGCAGTAAGTATTAAAGCAGATATCCAAAACCAATTGGTAGTAGGTACCAAAAAAGTAAAAAGTGCTATGACTACAGGGATAAGGAAAGCCCACCATAGTTTTTTTAATACACCCCCCATGGCTAAGCTTACATATTTTTTTGTATCTAATTGATATTTTTTTGTTTTAACAACCATCGTTAATAACTGTTTTTTTTGAAAGCGCGAAGTTACATCTAAAAGATCACTTTTGCATTATTTTTTAATCTCTTCATTCTCCAAAGCTCCAATCTTCCAATTCACACTACCCACCTTTTGAGTATCAAGTCATCTTAAAGTCTTAAAGTCTAAGAATCTTAAAATCTTATTGTAGAAGTAACTAAAACAAGCGCAACTTCCTAGGGTTAATTTTTTATGCTACATTCTTTTTAAAACGAAATACTTAAATTACTTTCGTTTATGGCTACTCTACACACATGGATACAATCATTTAGGTTACGTACACTTCCATTGGCACTTTCGGGCATAGGAATGGGAAGTATCATAGCCTTCTATCATGCAAGCTTTCGATGGGAAGTTTTTGTATTGACTTTTTTGACCACCGTTTTACTTCAAGTGCTTTCAAACCTAGCCAATGACTATGGCGACAGCATGAATGGCGCAGACCATGATGGCAGAAAAGGACCTTCGAGGGCAGTACAGTCTGGGGCGATCTCTGCAAAGGCTATGAAGAGAGCTGTTATTATTTGTGCTATACTTTCACTGGTAAGCGGTATTTCCTTACTAATTGTTTCCTTACAATTTAGCCTTATGTTTTTGGCTTTCTTCATTATAGGTATAGCCGCTATTGTTGCCGCTATAAAATATACTATGGGCAAAAACCCTTATGGTTATGCAGGCTTTGGCGATTTGTTTGTCCTACTCTTTTTTGGCTTTGTATCGGTAATGGGAGCTTATTTTTTACACCAAAAGCAGCTTGATTATGCTCTTTTGTTACCTTCTCTCAGCACGGGACTATTTGCCGTAGCTGTATTGAATGTAAATAATATTCGTGATATAGACTCAGATACCAAAGCAGGCAAGCGCTCTATACCTGTCATGTTAGGGCAAAAAAGAGCTAAAATATACCACGGCATACTATTAGGAGTAGGTTTGATTTCTATGGTAGTTTATACACACTTTTTTGTTGCAGGCACACCCTACAAATGGTTATTTGTCATGACCTTTCCACTATTTTACAGGCATTACTACGCAGTGCATAAAGGTACAGAAGTGGCAGACTTTGATCCTCTATTGAAACAAATGGCACTGCTAAGCCTTAAGTTTGTTCTTTTGTATGGTATAGGACTGTGCTTTCATTAGAATATGAGCATGTTTGATAAAATAAGAGACCCAGGTTTTGGAGAGAAATACAATTCCAAAACGAAGCGACTTATCAATACAGACGGTAGCTTTAATGTTACTAGAGTAGGGGAGAAGTATCATGTGAGAGATGTGTTTCAATGGCTCATCAACTTATCATGGTTATACTTCGGTATGCTACTAGTTTTATTTTACATTTCTATCAACCTTATTTTTGCATTACTATACTATGTACTGTCACCCAACGGCTTAGAAGGTATAGAATCCTCAATATCTTTTTTTACCAATGCCTTTTTCTTTAGTCTTCAAACCTTCAGTACGGTAGGCTATGGGAAAATGCATCCCATTGGTATGATGAGCAATGCGATAGCAGCAGTAGAGTCTTTGGTAGGCTTAGTGTTTTATGCGATCGTTACAGGTGTATTGTACAGTCGATTTTCAAGACCAAAAGCAAGAGTAGCATTTAGTAAAAACGCCATCATCGCTCCCTATAAGGAAGGGGAAAGTTTGCAGTTTAGATTAGTAAACCAACGTTCTACGCAATTGATGGACATACACGCCAAGGCGATCTTAATGCTTGTAGATCAGCAGCATCACAGACAGTATTACCGTTTGGATTTAGAACCTTCGAGCATACAATTTTTCCCTTTAAGTTGGACAGTAGTACACCCTATCACAGAGGGGAGCCCCTTTTACAATAAAGCACCTTCCTTCTACAAAGACACCGAAGGTGAAATACTTATTTTTATCAGAGGCTTTGATGAAACCTTTAGCCAAGAGGTACATACACGTACCTCCTATCTTTTGAAAGATATCGTTTGCCATGCGAAATTTAGTCCTATGTTTGAGACAGATCATGATGGCGAAATATTATTACACCTCAACAAAATAAATCATTACCATTCTGCAAATAAATAGCTATGCAAAAACTAAAACATTACGCTTATATGTGTCAGATATTGGCATGGAATCAAGTAAAAGTAAGGTATAAAAATTCTATCTTAGGTGTGTTGTGGGGTTTTTTAAATCCCTTGGGCATCATGTATATTTTTATTTTTGTCTTTAGCTCCGTCTTTGTAGAAATAGAAAATTATCCTCTCTATTTGCTTTCGGGTCTAATATTTTGGTACTTTTTCTCCAATGCTTCCAATGAAGTCGTATTTTCATTTATCAAAGGGCAATCCATCATAAAATCATTAGCGATACCTCGTTCGGTATTGCCTCTGTCGGGCATACTCTCTAGTGTTATTCATCTGTTGTTTACCCTTATTCCTTTTTTTATTGTCATGAATTTTTATGGCTTGGTGTGGTCATGGCATATCCTTTTACTCATCCCTGCATTAGTACTATTCACAATTTTTATTCTAGGCTTATGTCTTGCCTTGGCTTCTATCAATGTTTATTTCAGAGACATAAGTATGCTTTGGTCAACCCTATTAATGTTTATCTTTTATTCGTCTCCCATTGTATATGGTCGTACCATTATTCCCGACCGTTTTAACTTTATAGTGAAATTCAACCCTATCAGTTATTATATGGAGCTGTTTAGAAGCGCGCTATACTACAACCGTATCGCTAGCTTGGATGTATGGGGCGCTGCTGCCGCCTTTTCATTCTTGTTTCTATTGTTTGGCTTTGTAGTCTATAGGGTGTTGCGCAAAGGTTTTGTATCCAATTTAGGCTGAGTAGTCATTTAAACATATGTAAGTATTCGGTAAACTACGTCTTTATTCGCATGAGCTTTTGGCTTTTAGGTATTAGCTGTTAGCTTTTTTATAATTGAGTCAAAACGATATATTATTCATTTTTAATAAAATAATTCTACTTTACGAAGTTAAAACTAAAGTTTATTTTTTATGCGTTAGGGATAGGAACGGCATCCTTTTTTGACCCTTAAAGGGCAAAAAAGATATAGTGGATAGCCCGACCCGAAGGGAACGCCCTAACTTCGTAAAGTAGAGATAAGAGCTAACCGCTAAAGCTATATAACAAGTTATTCGCATTAGTGTTTTTAGCCCTTTTCAGTAAAAGGGCTAAACGAGCTTAACAGAATGCTTACAAAAATATTTATGATAAAAAACGACTTTTTACTTTACTATGATAGGAGGTATCACCTAAACTGACTAATTACTACAATGCGTAAAAATTTGGTGAACCATTCAATACATTGTATCAATAGTGTT
>WTJX01000551.1 GCA_011524675.1 Cytophagales bacterium | reverse complement strand
AGCTCCAAAAGCTGAAGCTGGTGACGACTTAAAGAAGATTGAAGGAATTGGACCTAAAGTTCAAGAGCTCTTTTATGAAAAAGGAATTTTAACTTTTGCTGATCTTGCAAGTAAGTCAGAAGAAGAGTTGAAGGCTATTTTAGATGAAAAAGGCGCACCATATACTTCAATGGATTGTTCTACTTGGGCTAAGCAAGCTGATATGGCTGCTAAAGGTGAGTGGGATGAATTGAAGAAATGGCAAGATGAACTAAATGGCGGTAAAGAATAATATATGTTATTCATTTGCATAAAAAAGGATTAAGCTACTGTTTAATCCTTTTTTTATGTCTATACTTTTTTATTTTAGTGATAAGTCAATGATATAATTTAAAACGTATAACTTATATAAATCCATGAAATATATTGAAAAGAAACCAGCCGTTTTAGTTCTTGAAGATGGTAGTATATATAAAGGTAATGCTGTCGGAAAAATAGGTACTACTACTGGTGAAATTTGTTTTAATACTGGCATGACTGGTTATCAAGAAATTTACACTGATCCGTCTTATTATGGGCAAATTATTGTCAATACTACTAGTCATATCGGTAATTATGGTGTACATCATGATGAGGACGAGTCAATAAAGGTACAATTCAATGGTTTGGTGTGTAAAGATTTTGCTTCATACCATTCACGTTTTAAATCTTATGGATCATTACAGGCTTATTTTGAGTCTAATGATATAGTAGGCATAAGTGATGTTGATACTAGAGAAATTGTAAGAAAGATACGAGATGCTGGCGCAATGAATGCTATTATTTCTTCTGAGATACTAGATGAGGCAGTATTGCTGGCAATGGTAAAAGAAGTGCCTTCTATGGTGGGCTTAGAATTATCTAGTAAGGTATCTACCAAAGAAGTGTTTGAGGTAGGTGATTCTTCATCGGACTATAAAGTAGCTGTATTAGATTTGGGTATTAAGAGAAGTATCCTTACCAATTTTACTGATAGATCATGTTTTTGTAAAGTATTTCCGTACGACACACCTTATGAAGAGATGGCTGCATGGAAGCCAGACGCGTTCTTTATCTCCAATGGACCGGGTGATCCAGCGGCTACAAGTGTAGCAATAGATACGGTAAAAAAGATATTACAAACAGACGTACCTCTTTTTGGTATTTGCTTAGGTCATCAAATCATAGCTTTAGCTTGTGGTATTGAGACCTTCAAAATGCATCATGGACATAGAGGTATAAACCATCCTGTTAAAAACTTATTTACGGGACTCTGTGAGGTTACTTCTCAAAATCATGGTTTTGCTGTAAGTATGGAGTCTTTAGAAAATAGTGAGCTAGCAGAACTAAGTCATATCAACCTAAATGACAATGTTGTGGCAGGTATTCGTTTGAAAGATAAAAAGGCTTTCTCTGTGCAATTTCATCCAGAGTCTTCACCTGGGCCACATGATTCTCGTTATTTATTTGACGACTTTGTATCTATGATTAGAGAGCATAAAAACGTATTGGCTTAGGTAACCATAGGTTTTATAAAAATCTGTTAAGGTCTCATGGTTTAAGAGCCGATAACTAGATTATTTATATTAAGTAGTCTTTCAAAAATACAATTATTTTTGTCTGCCTACTTAATTCACAAAAGGCAAACAACAAATGTTTGTCTTTTGTTGTTTTTTATGAGAAGGCTTTGCATAACTAAGGTTTTGTGCTTAGTCAAGGCTTTCAAAATTTTAAAACCGCAGTTTACTCGTTGTAAATGAGGATTTTAAAATTTTGTATAACGCAGAATAAGTGCAAAAGATGGTTTTGCAAAGCCTTCTATACAATATAGCTTATTAGAAATGACACCCATAAACGCTTTTTTATCACCTTGTAGGCACAAGTTTCCCTTCCTCTTGTTGTGTCTTTTTTTCTCTACCGCTCTATTGGCTAAACAACCGTATGTGTTGTATAATGCAAAAGGAAAAAAAAGCTCTTTCCGAAAGATGATAAAGTCACTTAAAGACAAAGAAATCATCTTATTTGGCGAAAGCCATAACAACCCTATTGCTCATTGGTTAGAAATAGAAACCACCAAGGCACTTTATTCTCCTAATTTAGTATTAGGAGCTGAAATGTTTGAAGCTGATAATCAACATGTGCTGAATGATTACTTATCTTCTACGATAGATGCAGAAGGTTTAGATACTAACGCAAGACTATGGTCTAATTATAAAACTGATTATGCGCCATTATTAAATTTTGCCAAAGAACATAACGTACTTTTTATAGCTACAAATATCCCTAGAGTATATGCTACTAAGGTATATAAGGGAGGGTTCGAATCATTGCATGCGGATTCATTATCTGATGAAGAACGTTCATGGATGGCACCGATGCCCATTCCATTTGATCCTTTCTTGCCTAGATATCAAAATATTTTGACTATGATGGGAGATCATGGAACTCCTGAGTTAGTGAAGGCACAGGCTATTAAAGATGCTACTATGGCACATTTTATCCTAAAGAACTTTAGCCTTGGGAAGCAGTTTCTGCATTTCAATGGTTGTTATCATTCAGACTACTATGAAGGTATTTTGTGGTATCTCCAAAAGGAACATCAAGAGTACGATTATGCTACTGTATCTACTGTTGTACAAAACGATATTAGTCAATTGAATAAAGAGTTCTTAGGAAAAGCAGATTTTATCATTTGTATAGACGAAGATGTTACTACAAGCTATTGATGTAGCACCAGATTCCATAACTATACTGCAAAGCAAACAATTATCTACTACTTATAAGAATTAAACGTGCTTTACCGAATACAAACAGTAAAAACATGATATGTAGTTAACAGAGCGGATATGTCAAATAGGTTAGTTCATGAAAAATAAGCGCAACAACTAAAAAACTAACATCAAAAAGTGTAAATTTGCTAGCCTATAAAAGCCTAAGCAATGTTTCGTTACGTATTACGCCCTATTTTATTTTTATTCTCTGCTGAGAAAGCTCATCGAATTACTTTTGCTCTCACAAAGTTTTTCTTTAAAATACCATCTACAGCTTCACTGATACAGTCTCTTTTCAAAGTGAATACCACACCAGTCAATCTATTTGGCTTAAATTTCCCTAATCGTGTAGGTCTGGCAGCAGGTTTTGACAAAAATGCAGAGCTTATAGATGAATTATCAAATTTTGGGTTTGGATTCATAGAGATAGGTACGGTTACGCCTAAGCCTCAAGCAGGAAACCCTAAGCCCAGATTGTTTCGCTTAAAGAAAGATCAAGCCATCATCAATAGAATGGGCTTTAATAATGATGGATTAGATGCTGTTATTGATCGTTTGAAGAAAAGAAAATCAACGGTTATTATAGGAGGGAATATAGGTAAAAATAAAGAAGTACCTAACGAAGAAGCAAAGAGTGATTATGAAAAGGCATACCTTGCCTTAGTCGATTATGTAGATTACTTTGTTGTCAATGTAAGCTCTCCTAACACACCAAATCTTAGAGAGTTACAAGAAAAAAAACCGTTGACAGATTTGCTCTTACACATACAAAAGTTAAATAAGGTGAAAAAACCAATTTTACTCAAAATTGCACCAGACCTTACTCATGAGCAGTTAGACGATATTATAGATATCGTTCAAAGTACTAAAATAGATGGTTTGATAGCTACCAATACTACTGTAGCACGCGATAATTTATTTACACATTGGAAGAAGATAAATGCAGTAGGGCATGGTGGTCTTAGCGGTAAGCCTATCAAAGAAAAATCAACAGAGATCATACGTTATATTCATACAAAGTCGGCAGGAAAAATACCTATCATAGCTGTAGGAGGAATTCATAATGCAAAAGATGCCGAAGAAAAATTGAAGGCTGGTGCGACATTGGTGCAAGTATATACAGGGTTTATTTATGAAGGTCCAAGCTTAATTAAAAGAATAAATAAAAAATTAGGCTAAAACAATAGATATATTATTTATCCATTCTAACTTTAGCACTTCTATACATACACACATCACTCCTTATTCCAATGGCAAAAAATGTATATAAAAAGAGGACATCGGCAAAAGCTCCAAGAAAACGACTTGAACTAAATTTTGACTTTTCGTTTTTCAAAGAACCAAAGTTCTTACTGGTGGTGGGACTATCGCTACTACTGTTGGGGATATGCCTTTTATTATCTTTTGGTTCGTATCTTTTTTCGGGTAAGGCTGACCAAAGTGTAGTAATGGGCTTATCCTTTGGTGAAATCTTGAGTTCTGGTAAAGAGGTTGAGAATTTATTGGGTTTATTTGGTGCATGGGTATCTCACCTTTTTATGTTTAGATGGTTTGGTGTGGCTTCGTTCCTTATCGTTCCTATATGCTTTTTGGCAGGCTATCAGTTTTTATATAACAAAAAACTAGACTACTTTCCTTCTATCATCAAAGTATCCATTTTTTTTCTTTTTTGGATTACACTCATTTTAGGTTATCTCGTTTTAGTGTCAGAAAGACAAACCGAACTACTTTTTATTAGTGGGGGTATAGGTTACGAAATTGCTCAAGCGTTGGATAGTCTTGCAGGTTGGGGGACAATTGTGCTATTGATTTTTGGTCTAGGAGTATTTATTATTTACTTTTTTGATATTACTTCTGTATCTAGTCTTTTTGGTATCAATTTTATAAAGTCAGAAAAAGAAAGCGAAGACGATGACTATGAAGATATAGAAGAAGAGCCAATACAAGAAGTGGTCAAAGTCAAAAAGAAAAAAGTAGTAAAACCTAAAGTAGCGCCTAAGCAAGAAGAAGTAGTCCCTGAGGAAGAAGAGTATGAAGAGGAAATGGCTCCTACTTTAGAAGAGCCTACTATACCAGTAGCACCAGAAGAAGAGGAAATAATAGAAGAGCAGCAAGAAGAAGTGGTACTTCCTGTAGAGGAAGCTGAGATAGCACCAGTGGAGGATGAGAGTATTGAAGAAGAGGAAGATTTATCTTTTGAAGTCTCCAAAGGTATAGTAGAAGAAGAGGTTGAGCGACCAATACAAAATTATGATCCTACTTTAGATCTTCCAAAGTATAAATATCCCCATTTAGACTTATTAGAAGATAGGAGCAAAGACAAAATAAATGTTTCAAGAGAAGAGCTAGAAAGTAATAAGGACAGTATCATAGATACACTACGTAACTATAAGATAGGTATCTCAAGTATCAAGGCAACCATAGGCCCTACGGTAACACTTTATGAGATAGTGCCAGAGGCAGGTGTGAAAATATCTAAAATCAAAAACCTTGAAGATGATATAGCATTGAGTTTGGCTGCTTTAGGGATAAGGATCATAGCACCAATACCGGGAGAGGAACAGTAGGGATAGAAGTACCAAACAAACGAAAAGAGATGGTGGGGATTCGGTCTGTACTGAGTACCCCTAAATTTTTAGACAGTGACAAGGAGCTACCTATTGCCTTTGGAAAAACCATTTCTAATGAAACCTTTGTTGTAGAT
>WTJX01000555.1:51869-56458 GCA_011524675.1 Cytophagales bacterium | reverse complement strand
CCGCATGGAGAAAATGCGACAGCTATTCCCTTAATATCGTGGGGAGTGTCTTCAAAGACACTCCCTCTGTTTACGAGTGTGTGCTCGTACTGACGAGACCAAAAGGTCGAAACAGATTTGTAAATTTAAAACTATAAGAAATGCCAAATATGAGCTATTGCAGATTTGAAAATACTGCACGAGATTTGAAGGACTGCACAAGAGCAATCCAAAACAATGAGATATACGATTTGTCTTCAGACTACGAAGTAGACGGACTGGCAAAGCTACTGGAACTATCCAAAGAGATAGTACAGATGGAAGCACAGATAATAGAAGCTATACAACATCATAACGATATTAATTCAACTATAATTTAAAAATCATGTTTAGAAAAATCATTAAACACGTCATCTTGCCTACTGGCTTGCATGCAATCACAACAAAGGACGGACGGATACACATCCTATCGGAAAATGAGTACGAACACGCGGTATGGTTTAAGCGTGTGCTAATCAATAACAACTTAAAAACAAAGTCATGGTAAGAAAAAGAACATCGTGGATAAGGGTCGCTACTATGGGCGACCTTAAACGTGTGGCGAATGACTTGGCGCGAAAGCTCGACACCAATATCAACTACATCGAGAAAGCGCAGGACAAGCAGGACATGCACGAAGTACTTCGTGAAATCCGCAAACGACAGCTAAAAGAAAATCAAAAGCAATGGCGGTTGCTGTTTGGTAGTAAGTTTAATTCAGTAAATCAAAAGTAATATGGAATATCAAGTAATTAATAACAAGACAAACAAGGTAGAACAAGTGTTCTACACGCAAGAAGACGCAATGGAGTGCGTAGATTTTGACTACTCGTTTGCAACTCATTCAATCATTGAAGTAATATCTTGCAGAGGTTATCATCGTTTCGGTTGTGAAAACGAAGGACACGAGAGACACGACTGGTATGGCATCAGCACTGGACATTGGTGCGATGAATGTTACGAGTCCAAATATCCATACAAAAAGTCAAGGTATGCGACAGAGGAATACGATGGCTACGGAGAGAGACTATCAGACGACTACTAAAAACAGATTTGGATATGTTTAAATTTAGTCGTATATTTGTCTAATATATGTTTAATCAGGGGTCAGTGTCTTCAAAGACACTCCCCATAATTTTTATTTTATGTGTGTTATTATCATCAAACAGAAATCAAACACCATACCTATGGAGACGTTGAAAACGTCCGCACGTATCAATCCACATGGACTTGGTATTGTATGGCTCGACACATTCGAGGTCGAGTATCACAAGAGCAAAGCGTATGCTAAGCTATCAACTGAACGACCATTCATTGCGCACTTTAGATATGCGACAATAGGAAAGGTTGGCAGAGACAACACGCACCCATTCGTTTGCGGTGCAAACAGAGACGAGTTACTAATGATGAACGGAACTATCCGACAGCTTGGTAACGCCAAAAACTGCGACACCAAAGTACTGGCTCAAAAGCTTGGCACTATGGCGAGACAGCACTGGAAAGCAAGTCTATCAAAGTACGACTGCAGATTTGTTACAATCAACACTCGTACACGCTCGTTTCAAATTTACAATCGTCATCTATACACGTGGAAAGATGGAGTTTGGTACTCCAAAAACAACGTGCTACAAGACAACATCGTGGCTGTATATGGTACGCTCCGCAAGGGCATGGGAAACTATTACAGATACCTAAAAAATGCTAAGCATCTTGGAACTGGCAAGACCAAAGACAAGTACCCTATGCAATCGAAAGGTATACCCTACGTGTACGACCAAAAGGGTCAAGGTTACAATGTTGTAGTAGACGTGTTCAAGGTTGGCGACATGGACTTGAAACCCCTTGACCAACTGGAAGGACACCCCCACTGGTACGAGCGAAAGCAAATACCTATCCGACTAAAGAACGGAAAGGTTATCACAGCTTGGTTGTACTTCATGCAAGGACAAATGCCAACTGGCGTGATGCCAGTAGCTGACTACGTGAAGCACAAGCAGACCACGTACAAGTCATACACACCAATCTTTAGTTACGCTGACAAAGAGCCAGTGAACGTAAGACAGAGCTATCTGTGTACCGAAATCAACGACATGGACGACATGAGTGAAGACCCATACTGCACCTCATGTTACAACGACTTGAAGTTTGACGAGCTTTCAAACGGATACGAGTGTAGGTCGTGTGGCGAATGGTACACCGAAACCGAAGTGATGAACTCTCATTACTAATGCGATGCAGAGCGGAGTGTCTTCAAAGACACTTCGCGCTGTCGATAAATGTGTATTTATCCTGACGAGACCAAAAGGTCGAAACAGCAATTTTTAAATCTAATTTATTATGGATACTTTATCAATGCTTAAAGCGTTTATGGTTATGACTGACATGACCACGAGCAAGGACGAAGACATCAAGTCTAAACTTGCAACTAAACAACGAATGGTTTTTGCGACCATGAGAAGTGTAAACCCATACTGGGAACAGCCATCGGACTGGGATAGTATTACCGATGAAGAGAAACTCGAAAGACTCGAACGTATACAATCAGAGATACTATGAAAGAGATAAGATACAAGATATACTTATATCATGGTGGGGAACACCCAACTGACATTGTCTATACGACAGACATCGCTCGTGCACGAAAGCTTGTAGCCAGTGCAGAGCATGGCGAAATTTACAATCACCATAACATATTAATTCAATAGATATGGACTTAGATATCATCAAACGAGTAGCAGACAAGTTTACGGACACCTTTGACGAGGAAATTACAGACAGACTTATGGATGAGGGATTAGATGCCACAGACAAGGAAGTCGATGCTGTAATACAACACATAATTAAAATATATTGGTACTTAAAATAAATCATTATGCCTAATCATGTATTTCATCGCATACGAACTAATGATGAGTGTGCAATCAAAATAATTAAAAACGTGGAGCGCAAATACTCCAAAGGACTTTGTGAGCTTGTTGCTCCCATGCCCAACAATGAGTGGAATTACGACTGGTGCGTATCAAACTGGGGAACTAAGTGGGGTGCGTATGATAATCACATAGAGGAATTTGAAAACGCTCCTCTACTTTATGAGTTTACAACAGCGTGGTCGCCATTTAGCGAACACATTGTTCGCAAAATATGTAAACTACTTCAGAACTTGGAGTGGGAGTGGCAAGAAGAACAAGGGTTTGGCGAGAGCTTTGATGTTGAGGACGGAGAGGTTACGCGCTACAATCAGTGGGATAGTATTGACTGGGAACACACAGAGCACGACAGAATTATCTATACACAAGGCGGATACTCCATGTATACTGGAGACGTGCGCGAGGGTTGGTACATAGACTACGATGTTTGTCTATCAGACCAAAGTTATGATAAAGCTTTAGAAATGTATAAAAGACACTACGATGAAAGCTGAGATAACACATTGGACGATAAAAATCAAATGGAGCAATGGACGTGAGGAATATGTTGAACACATACCACACCACGTTGCTCAGGAAATTGACAGACACCTCGACTTCATAGAGGAGCAAAGAAATGCAGAGAGCGTGCACTAATCGTGCGCGCCTTTGCTTTTATGACAGATATTTACTATCTTTGAACCTTATATAAACTTTAATTAAATTTATTATGAACCATTTACGACACATTTTTTTACAAGAGGTTTTGATGGAGAAAAAAACTGCAAAACCTTGCAAGCACTACATCCAAAGGATGCAGAACTTGGCAGACAAAGATATTGAGATAACATTTAGTGTCTTCAAAGACACTGGCAGACTCATGCCCTCATCCGAAGTAGACTTACATCTTGACCCATCATGTACAGACGTGATGAAATACATTGGGGGATACATTGCAGAAAGCTTGAAACCAAATGGGTGGCTTGCAGGAGGTAAAAAATTTGACAACATCAAAGACGCGGAGGAATATATTTATGAACAATTTGTTGAACGCGAATTGATAAATTCATAAACATTTATTATATTTGTTAATCATTCAAACACTATATTATGTCGAAGACAAAAGAACTATTTGCGCAAATGCGCGAAGACGAAACGCTGGACACACACCTTGATGACCAGTATCAATACCAACAATACATCAAAGAAAATTTGCCAGACAACACTCCAGATATTTTGAATAGGATATTTAGAGCGTGGGGGTATTGTATCATTGATGAGATAGAAAAAAACGAAATCAAATGAAAGAGCCTATTTTCAACGAGTATGCTACTAAAGTATCTGAAGCATACAACATCACAACAGATTTACTATTTGACAAATCAAAACGCAGAGATATTGTAGATGCACGACAGCTACTATATTATATGTGTGTAAATAGACCTATGCGTATACGTTACATTCAACAATACATGAGTCAAAACGGATACCACGTAGGTCACTCTTCAATTATTCATGGCATCGCGCAAGTGAAAGATAGAATAGATGAAGACGCAGACTACCAAAACTTTGTAGATAATATCCAGTCATGCGTTACTCTTTAAGAACAATCTTTCAAGACGCAATAGCAGACGACAGCGCAGTTTGTGTGGATGGCGATGGATA
>WTJX01000555.1:3033-51859 GCA_011524675.1 Cytophagales bacterium | reverse complement strand
GGATGATGAGAGCGACATTGTCGTTATTCAAAACACATCTTTAGGCGGAGACTACTATAAAGATATTGACGGAGAAGATGAGTATGTATTTTTATCAGAGGGTTGGCGCATAGGAGTATACAAGCTGTGTCTTAAAACGTATAAGAAAAAACTCGACAAGATTGAGGAAAGAATACGTGATGAGATGAACAGCAAACAAAATCCAAAACAAATCCAGTATCTAAAATCGAATCGAGAAAGGATAATGGGAAAGTATAATTATATAAATAATAAATTAAAATCAGAAAGTTATGAGTAATACTAAATCAGTTTTTGAAACATTGAACTCTATCAATGTAAACGACAAGGTTGAGCACATCAAAGCTGGCAACCGCAGACTAACATACTTATC
The DNA here is from genome assembly GCA_011524675.1 of Cytophagales bacterium. GTDB lineage: Bacteria > Bacteroidota > Bacteroidia > Cytophagales > JAAEPT01 > WTJX01. Next base: position 51,468 of record WTJX01000555.1, on the reverse strand, counting down.
ATGGGCATGGGCGTGGGCAGAAGTAAAGAAACTATACCCAAATGCTACATACACAATTTATGAGAACGCAGACGGACTTAACTACCACCATGATGGAATTACAGCGTGGGTTAAAACTGGAGTAACTATAAACGAGATGGAACACATCGAGTATCTGCCAGTAATGAATAACTACAACAAGTCTATCGCGCTTGCAGACATCACTTCGTTTGCAGTAAACACTTCAATTCAACGTAGTCTTACTAAGGCAATCGCAAGACATGGATTAGGTTTGTATATTTACGCAGGGGAAGACTTGCCTGAAGGAGCTGAAAAGCCAGCACCAAAAAAGCCAGTAGCGAAAACAATTCAAACTATTGAGCTTAACATAGGCGATGACAACTGGGATAAGGTTTTAAGATATGTTGTAGCCAACAAAGACAAAGGTCTTAAAACAATAGGCGCAGAGCTTAGTAAAAAATATACCATGAAGCCAGCTGTTAAAAAAGAAATAGCAAAAGCTATATAATATGGACATCATCGAACAACTACGAGACGACAACGAGTATTACAATGGTGTAGGTAAAGATTATTTATCTAATTCAGACATTGGAAACTTATTGTATGACCCACTCAACTTTGGGGTAAAGCGTGAAGATAACAAAGACTTCATGTTAGGTAGATACTTTCATCAATATATTTTAGAACCTGAAAAAGCTAAGCAAGTACCTCACCTTGACGTAAAAGTCAGGCGAGGGAAAGCTTACGATGAGTTCAAAGCAGAGCATAACTTAGATGTTGTGTTACTCACTCATGAGAAAATTCAAATGGAAATCTTAGCAGATAGGTTACTTAGTATAAAAGACTTTGCCTCGTTAATTAACGAGCAAGACGTAGAGTACGAAGTGCCAGCTGTTGGCAAACTATTCGGCTTAGACTGGAAAGGTAAAGCAGATATATTAGGAAGTAATCACATCATTGATTTAAAGACAAGTCGTGACATTGCTGACTTCAAATGGAAAGTTAGCCGTTACAACTACGACAGCCAAGCTTACATATATAGCGAGCTGTTCGGTAAACCTTTGACATTTATCGTTATAGACAAACAAAGCAAGATGCCTGGAATGTATCCAGTTAGCGATGAAACATTAAGCAAAGGGAGAGATAAAGTGGAACGAGCTGTGGAACAATATCATAAGTTCTTTGGCAAAAACCCTACAAGCGATATTAACCAATACTATTTTTATGAGGAAGTTTAAAATGCTATTAACAAAACTCACACCTAAAAGTACAACTAACAAGGACACTATATGGCTTCAAGTTCCGAAGAGCTATGTTAGTCCTTCTAAAAAGCGAAAGGCAATTAGAGAAACGATAACACTTTTGGAACAAACTTTAATAATTAAGTATGAGTAATAATCAAAACACTAAAGACCCAGTATGGGCGGATGGCTTTAAGTTTAGAAACCCCCATCCAAATGCACCTGACTTTGTAAAGGGAAATATCTCTGTCAAAGTAGACGATGCTATTACGTTCTTGAAAAACAACCACAAGAACGGATGGGTAAACATTCAAGTAAAAGTTTCACAAGCTGGCAATCCATTCATGATATTAGATGAGTGGACACCAAATGGAAACAACAACAACTCTAAGACTACAACAGAAAGAGCGGCTGCTCCCACAGAGGAAGTAGACTTACCTTTCTAAAGTAGACACTATGTATTAGGGGGGTGTCTTCAAAGACACTCCCTTTTTTTTATGTTGTTGTGTCGCCTTTTCTTTGCGTATTAGAATTATTATTATTTATTTTATATATTATTTTTTTTACATACGAGACTAAAAAAGATAACATTTCTAACACTTAGTCTGATAATCAGCAAGTTAGACGACACAAACTCGACACAAACTCGACACAATTAAATTAAATCAAGCATGACAGCAAGTAAAATAACAATCTTTCAAAACATCAAGGAGACTTCAACTCCATTCTATCGTGATGTAGACTTCATATTAGATAGGATAAAATCAGGAGCAACCAAAGAGCTCGTAAAAAAAATTAGAGTAGAGCAAAACAAATCACAGCGTAATGAACTAAAGAAAAATCTGCCAGCTATATGTTTCTCAGGAAAGTTTAATAAGAGAAACGATAACAGCATTATAGAACATTCAGGCTTGATATGTTTGGACTTTGACGGATACGAGAACAACAAGTCTTTACTTAATGACAAAGAAAAGCTAACAAAGAATAACTTTGTATACTCTGTATTTATTTCTCCATCAGGCAAAGGGTTAAAGGTTCTTGTGAAAATTCCCCAAGACATAGACAACCATGTAAACTACTTTAACTCACTTGAAATATACTTTAACAATCCGCACTTTGATACAACGTGTAAAAATTTATCAAGGGTATGTTACGAAAGTTACGACCCTCTTATTTATGTAAATGAGAACTCCAGTGTTTGGGAAGAGATTAAAGAAAAAGAATACACAGAAGTAAGAGCAAAGTTAGACCAGCCAACCATTCCTATTACAGACGAAAATAAAATTGTAGAGATACTGGTAAAGTGGTGGACAAAAAAATATCCAATGACGGAAGGACAACGAAACAACAACTGCTATGTTCTTGCCTCAGCCTTCAATGATTTTGGTGTAAACAAATCTTTAGCAGGATACGTATTACAGAACTATCGGACAAGTGACTTTACGGAAAGGGAAATAAACCAAACGATAGACAGCGCTTACGCTCAGACTCAAAACTTTGGAACTAAGTATTATGAAGATGAGGAAAGGATAAACAACATACGTGTAAAACTCAGACGAGGAGCTTCAAGGAAAGAAGTAAGGGAACAACTCGTAGAGAGCGACATTGAAAGTAATGTAGTGGATAGTGTACTGAACAGAGTGGAGGAGGAAAACCAGCAGAAACAATTTTGGACTAAGTCAGACAAAGGCGTAATTAAAATTGTACATATACTATTCAAACAATTCCTGGAGGACAATGGCTTTTACAAGTATTGCCCAGAGGGAAGTAAGAACTACGTGTTTGTGAAGGTAACTAATAACTTAGTAGACCACACAGACGAGAAGTCTATAAAAGATTTTGTTCTAAATAACTTAATAGACTTAGACGACATTTCAATTTACAATCATTTTGCAGACCAAGTCAGATACTTTAGAGAAGACTTCTTGACTTTACTATCAACCATAGATATATATTTTGTAGAGGACAACAAAACAACTTCATACTTGTACTACAAAAATTGCGCTATCAAGATAACTAAGAAAGACGTTGAGGTAATTGATTATATAGACCTCAATGGATTTGTTTGGAAAGACCACGTAATAGATAGGAACTTTAACAAATGTGAAATTGAAAAGTGTGATTACAAAACTTTTGTATCTAACATCTGTGGTAATGAAGACGACAGAGTAGCTTCAATGGAAAGCACAATAGGATTTCTTATGCACGGATACAAAAACTTATCTTATTGTCCAGCTGTAATTTTAAATGATGAAGTAATTTCAGACAACCCTGAGGGGGGAACTGGTAAAGGATTGTTTATGAACGCGCTTCAACAAATGAAAAAAGTTGTCACCATTGACGGCAAAGCGTTTGCTTTTGAAAGGTCGTTTGCATACCAGCTTGTGTCAGCAGACACTCAAATACTTGTGTTCGATGATGTAAAAAAACATTTTGATTTTGAAAGATTATTTTCAGTTGTGACGGAAGGATTGACATTGGAAAAGAAAAATAAAGATGCTATAAAAATTCCGTTTAGCAAATCACCTAAGATATCTATAACAACAAACTATGCAATCAAAGGTGCTGGCAACTCATTTGCGAGACGTAAGTGGGAACTTGAACTGCATCAACACTACAACAAAAACTTCACTCCTCTTGACGAATTTGGTAAACTAATGTTTGGGGATTGGAACGATGAAGACTGGTGTCAGTTTGACAACTACATGGTTAAATGTATGCAAGGATATTTAGATACTGGACTTGTCAAAAGTAAATTTGTAAACCTAAAAGTCAGACAGCTTTCAGCGGAAAGCTCTTATGACTTTATCGAATGGCTTGGACTTATATCTGGAACTGATGCAAGTAGAACTATACCAGTAGATGCCAGGATACACACGAACAGTTTGTATTTAGATTTTATTACAGACTATCCAGACTATGGGCCTAAGTCAAGACTAAGTATATCACAAGTTAGATTTAATAAATGGCTTACAGCTTACGCAGTATTTAAAACTAATGCACTACCAGACAAAGGCAGAGATGCAAGTGGTAGATGGATAAGATTAAAAAGAGAGGACGAAATAAACAAACAAACATCACTAATATAATGGAGGAGCTACAAGACTTTGACGAACACATTGCTTTTTTAAATTCATACGATGTAATAATTAATAAAAAAAATACAGATGATTTCGTAGAGTCTGACTTCAATTACTTTGTGCACAACCCTGCTATACCTCCGCGCAAAGAAAATGTAATGGAGATGTTAGATTATTTTGAAGAGATTGAGGATTATGAACGATGCAGTAAAATTAAATTATATCTAAATGAAAAAAGAAACAGCAAGAGAACTGAATGAGTTTGCTAAAGAGGTGGCTCAAAGATTTTCTAAAACAAATAGAGAACAGAATTGGCAGAACGAGACGTTCACCATAAAAGAAATCATACCAACTTCAGACCAAACGGCTTGTGTGATATTTAAAAAAGACAGCGGCAAGCTTGCAGCTTTCTTTTTTTATTACATTCCAAATGGATACTCAAAAGGCTGGAGATACTTTGTGCCTACGGACACACACATAACTGGCATGAGAGCCTTTGAGTGGTTCAAGATGCAAGTAGAGAGAACAAACTTTAAACACAACTTTGATGAAGTTTAGGCCATACCAAGAAGACATAATACGCAAAGGAACAGAAGTTCTTTTACAGCATAAGTTTTTGTATCTGGCTATGGAAGTTAGGACAGGCAAGACCTTAACCAGCTTAGGTATATCTGAGAAACTGAGATGCAAAAATGTTTTGTTTGTTACTAAGAAAAAAGCTATCACCAGTATACAATCAGACTACAAAATGTTGAGTCCATCATATAACATTTTTGTTATAAACTACGAGTCTTTACATAAGGTAGAACCACCACATGATTGGGATATGGTAATACTTGATGAGGCTCACAGCATGGGTGCGTTTCCAAAACCAAGCAAGAGAGCTCGACAAGTAAAAACAATTTTATCGAAAGCAGACTGTTATGTTTGCTTGTTGTCAGGAACGCCAACACCTGAGTCGTACAGCCAAATGTACCACCAGGTGTTTGGTATTCCAAACAATCCTTTTAATGAGTTTGTAAACTTTTATAAGTTTTCAAAGAAACACGTGGATGTAAGAGAGCGAAAGATAAACAGCATGTATATACGTGACTACAGCAGGGGTAGGCAGAGCATACTTCATGCGATGCAACCATACATGATTTCATTTACACAAAAAAACGCAGGCTTCAAAGTGGAAACAACAGAGCGAGTTTTAAAAGTAAGAATGAAAGACGCGACATATTACATAACAAAAAAACTGCAAAAGGACTTAGTGGTAAAGGGTAGCAGTAACACTATACTTGCTGATACTCCTGCAAAGCTGATGCAAAAGTTGCATCAACTATATAGTGGTACAATTATATTTGAAGATGGAACTTCATCCATAATTGATTTAACTAAGGCGGAGTTTATTAAGGGTACATTTAAAGACAAGAAGATTGGCATCTTTTATAAGTTCAAAGCGGAACTGAAAGCATTGAAACAAATATATGGAGACGAGCTGACAACTGAGCTTAGTGTCTTTGAAGACACTGACAAAAGTATTGCGCTTCAAATTGTTTCAGGGCGAGAAGGCATTAGCCTTCGTCAAGCTGAAGCTCTGGTGTATTACAATATAGATTTTAGCGCCACAAGTTATTGGCAGTCAAGAGATAGGATGACAACCAAGGATAGGTTGCAAAGTGATGTTTACTGGATATTTGCAGACAGAGGTATTGAAACGAAGATATATGATATGGTAATTAAGAAGAAAGATTACACGCTCAGACACTTCAAAAAGGATTTGTTATCTTTGTGATGAATGACCGAACAACAAATTCAATCCAAAAGAATAGAAGAACTGCAAGCAGAAGGTTATTATGTTATCAAACTAATCAAGACTAATAAAAACGGCATACCAGATTTGATAGCAATACCTCCAGGAGCAGACGTGTTGTTTAGCGAGATAAAAAAAGAAGGTGGCAAGGTGTCACCTCTACAACAATATAGAATAGAAGAATTAGAAAACCATGGCATTAAGGTTGAGATATACAGAGGGTGAGATGGAGTACGAGGTAGATGATTATTTTATCTCACAACTCAGAGACTTGCCGTCCAGCGTTGGCTTAGAGATTGCTAAGCAAATAGACTGGAACGCTGAGTATCTTCCTGAAGAGCATGGATGGTCACAAACCTTTGCAGGGGTGGTTACAAAACATGACCCTGCAGTATTTTTTACAGTTGAATTTTTAAAACAACCAAATGAAAATGCGGTGTATCTTGATTTAGATTTTATAGATTCGGATACATATTTAGATTACTATAATGAAAATAAAACACTACAATACAATGAAATCAAAAGTTTATACAACCAATTCCAAACAACTCCAAAAAATAATTGAGACAGTTTTTGACGTTAATTTATTAGACAAAAGCAGAAGAAGAGAAATAGTAGAAGCCAGGATAGCTTACTCTAACATACTTCACGAGGTCAATAACCTAACTATATCTGCCATCGCAAAGACTTTAGGTAAAAACCACGCTACAGTTATACATTACCTAAAACATTTTCACTACATCCAAATGGATAACGAGCTGTGGAATAAGTACCTACAATGCTACAATTCCTATACAGAAAAGGCTCATCCAGTGCACGACATGGAATTACAAAAATGCAAAAATTATGTCTATTCTTTGGAGAATAAAATAAATGTATTAACTTTGAATATAAATCGTTTAAAAAACGAGCAAGAAAAGTTCAACATTATGAATGAGGAATACGCTCCTCTTTACAAGTTAATTAAAGAAAGAGTAAAACCTCAACAAGTAGAGCAAGTAACCAGAAGATTAAACACATATCTAAATGGCATATAACATAAATGACGTAGAGAAAATAGCAGAGTTCAAGTCTTGGTCAGACAGACAAAAGATTGATGAGCTCCTACGGATTGATTGTGATATATACACCAACTTAGGTAAGGACTCAACCAAGACCGAAAAAGAAACAGCCAAAAAAAATTCACGAAAGATATACCGCTTGATAAAGGGTATAAATAATAAGTTAGGCAATGATTTTTTAGTCGCTATGGACAGATAAATAATGACACTAACAGCACTGGAGGAAGAGAGAATAAAGCATGTGAACCTTATCACAGGCGCTCTCCACGACTCCTGTGACGAAATATACGAGTCGCTTATTGATAGAGATTACTCTGCTTGTAAGACCCAAGCCAAATCACTTATATTACAACTCAAAAATATAATTGACTCTATAGAAGATGACATATAATAAAGACGTTCGTCCGCGGCTCAAAGGAAATAAACTGGCTGCTTTTAACCATATTACCAGCAAAGAAAAAAGAATACTTGTAATTGGAGACATACACGCTCCATTCACTTTGCATGGCTATCTTGATTTCTGCAAAGAAACTTACGCTATATATAATTGTAACCAGGTTATTTTTATTGGCGACATCATTGATAATCACTATTCCTCTTTTCACACTACAGACCCAGACGGCATGGGCGGTGGAGATGAACTTGACTTAGCAATTAGTCATATACAAGATTGGGTAAGTGCTTTTCCAAAAGCAGATGTGCTCATTGGAAACCACGACAGAATGATTATGCGTAAAGCATTTGAGTCTCAGATACCCAAGCGGTGGATTAAATCTTACAACGAAGTGTTGGGAACGGAATGGAATTGGGTTGAGAGAATTGTGTATGACAATGTTCAATACGTACACGGAGAAGGAGGAACAGCTCGAACAAAAGCTAAGAACGACATGATGTCTACAGTTCAAGGACATATACACACCCAAGCATATACTGAATGGATGGTTGGAAGAAACTTCAGGGTGTTTGGTATGCAGGTAGGATGTGGCATAGACTGCTCAGCTTATGCAGCTGCGTATGCAAAACATTTTAAAAAACAAGCTATTGGATGTGGAGTAGTTATTGGTGGCCACACAGCTATCAATAGACTTATGGAGCTATGACGCAAACAAGACTCAAAGCAATCAGCACTTTTACAGATAGATTTTCAGGAAGCTACAAACAGCTGGATGAGAATGATGTAGACTTTAGGGTATACAACAAAGAAAAAAAACTCATAGCTTACGTAGAGGTTATACCCTGTAATAAATCTATCAAAGACTGTTTCCCCCTGGCTATATCTTTAAGAAAGCTATCTCACTTATCTGCCAAAAGATTAAACCCAGTTATTATATGGTCGTGTTTAGATGGAATTATGTATGCTAAAATAAACGAAGTGCAAGGTAAAGTAAAATGGCATGGAGAGAATGAATACTCTGCAGAGCTGTTTGTGTTTTACGATAAGCAAAAGTTATTTAAGTATGCGAGGTATTATTAATCGCCATACATTTCTTCTTTCAACTCTTCTCTTATCTGTCTTTTCTCTTTAGCTATTTCTCTTTTGATATCTTCGATTTCACGCATAGAACCTTGAGGCCCATATAAGTCTTCATATAAGTCAGGGAAAAACTTTTTCATGTCAGTCTTATTCATCCTGTCTCTCTTGACCTCTCTCTTGCTGGGTCTATATGATGGGGGATATACCAAGCACATCATATATGTTGTCTTCAAACTCTGCTTCTGTGGAGTCTTGTCCAAAAGTATTTCCTAAACCTATGAATGGGTCGACTTGCGCTCCTATCACAAGCTCCAAGATGGGTAAAATTTGTGACTTGAAAGTTCCTTCTTCATTACGCAAACCTTTTCTAATTTTACGCACAACGCTTTCTATAGGGTTAACTACATTATCAGAATACGTTATCTTCTTTTTGTAGTCTTCACCTTCAATCATTCTACCAACTAAATCATACTCTTCGATTGTCGCTCCAGCATAGGGTATTTGATACAGTAAGTTCATACCAGCCATGGCCTCTGCCATCTTTTTAAGAGCGTCCATTCTATCCTCGTCATCACCTTTAACAAACTTAGCTATGTTTGAAACGCCTACAAACAATACGTTTGCTATAGCAGCGTTTAAATAAAACCCTCGTATGTCTTGTTTGCGTGGCATCTTGCCAGCTTGTACACTTCTTATTATGTTGGTAGATGTCTGCATAACTTTATTCATCTGCAAAAACAACGTACTACCAAACATTGTAAATCCACGCTGTAAAGCATTATTGCTTTGCTGTAAAGGTATTTTGTCAGCACCTCTTCTGGACTGTTGAGTGGCATTGTAGTTGTTAAAAGCTTCAACAGCTTCTGCTTTTGACATGCCATTCTTAATGTTTCTTTTGTAGTTAATCATATACCCCATAACACCGAGTATATCACCTATGATAGTAGGGGATGCAGCTGCTGATTTGAAAGCACGTATAGCTCTACCCACTTTGTCTGTTCTTTTGCTTACTCGTTTAAAAGTTTTAGAACCAGACTCTAATCCATAAATGTCTCCTTCAAGACCTTGCTCTACCCTTTTTCTAAAAGTGGGAGAGATTTCCATAGCTTCTCGTATAGCTCCTTTTGCGCCAACCAAATCTTTGGCTAAATCAAACATAACCTGAGCGCCATCAACCATAAACATTATAGGGTCAAGTGCAGATTTTACCACATTGGGAACTTTAGAGTCTTTGTTAAAGAAACTATATTCTTCGTAAGCATTGATAAACGAAGTGGCTTGTTTTAAAATTTGTATAGCTTTAAATGAAAGAGCAAAGCCAGTAAACCTAACCTGCATGCCGTCTAAAAATTTATTAGATAGATTCGACTTCATGCCAGCGTTAGGGTTGATGGCAAAGTTTACGGCTTGTTTTATTGGTTGTCTCATTCCCATCTGCTCAATCAGCATTGCAACTGAAGGCGTATTAAAAAACGCATTTAACATTTTAGTTCCCTCAGCATAAGCCTTGTACTTCTCCATTGTTTGGAAATGATTTTCTAAAGTAGAAGTAAAGTCAACAGCATCGAGCTCAATGTTTAAAGCTTTGTCACTACGTTCTTTCAATGCAGGTGCGGTCTCTGCATTAAATATACCTTCAAAGTTTGCGTTCCTTAAATCAACTGTGATGTCGTCTTTGTTTACAGTTTCTGGCGCTTTCATGGTTGGGAAGTAATTATCTATAAAACCTAAGTTAACATCATTCATTTGAGAATAGACTGCGTTAACGCTTTCATAGTACTCATTGCTTAAATAATCAACAACCTTGTCTGCAAACTCTTTTGCTTTTGGGTCAAGCATTTCTTCTACTTTGGCTAAACCAGATTCGCCAATCTGTTGAAGTAATACATCTCTTTGTATTTCGTTCTTGCTAAGCGCATACATTCTTAGAAGCTGGTCACCACTGAATACATCTTTTCTTATCCTTCCAGTTCTTTTGTTTCTAACATCCATATTGACAACACCGATGTTGAGTAATCTTTTTATTTCATTGTATCCTTTTCTTACTCCTTCAATGCTGTTGGCGAGCTCATCTAATTTTGTTTTAGTTTCAAACAATCCAGTGTTATACTGGTTATCCATTCGATTAAGTCTTCGATAAACCTTGTCTCTAAATACAGTTTTCCCTTCAGTAATTCTATCTAATAGATTTGTAAGCGTGCCCAGGTGTTTAAACCAATCTTTAGATTGTCTGATAAATTTACCTGCAGAGGTATACTTCATTGTTTTAGCCAGCTCTATTAGACCTTTACCAACGCCTAATTTTTTTAACTTCTGCAAGTATTGTTTTCTTTTTGCACTAAACTCTTGTGCCTCTAAAACATTTCCGTCCTCATCAAAAAGCTCAGGGTTTGTTTCTTTAATCTGCTCAGTAACTTCATTAGCTTGAGCTTCATACTGAGCGACACGCTGTGCTCTTCTGGACTTGAAGGTAGCGATAGACTCGCCTCTTATTTGTTGAAGCCTGTTCATTAGTTGTTGAACTTGATTCAAGTCCATATTCATAACGTCTGCAAAATTATCAAAAGCCAATGCGTCAAACACTAAACTTTGTTCTCTGGTCGTAATAGTTTCTCCAGCTCTTTGTCGTTGAAGGATATCGGTAATGACTTGCTCATTCGTCACTATATTATTGCGTAACTCCTCCATTGCCTCCACATCATTTTTAAGCGCAGCGTTTAAGACTTTCTTTGCAGAGTTGAAATAAGACTGGCCTTCTTTACTCAATCCTTTAGCTCTTCTCTTCCCTGACTTTGTAAATCCTGTGAGAGCTTTTGACTTGACCACTTTTAAAATATCATTCAGCATAGCTTTTTTCATTTTAGCTTGCTGTTCTTGAACCATTTTAATTACAAACTCACCATCAGCTAATAGCTTTGCTTCTGTGGTGTTAGTGACTCTATTAATTAATCTATTAATTTGCGCTTGGGTAAACGTATTTGAACGTGGTAAATTATTTCTAATAAATGTTTTGAGTCTATTTTGCGCATCACGCAGACTTGTCTCGCCTTTTTTGCGGTCTTTTAGAGACTGTCTAATGGACGATATTTCTTTTTGTACGTTTCGATTAGCTCGCGTTCCTAAAGTCCTGTCAAACGAGCTTAAAAGCTGTAATTGAGTCTGTTCAGGCTGTGCTTGAAAGATTGCATTTTCTTTCATTAAGTCCATAGCTTTTTGACGTACGTCTGCCATGGTTGTTTCTTCAGTAGTAAACTCAGTCAAACCTTGTCGAACCTCATTGAACAATTGAGTGCCTTGTTCTACACCACCCTCCACATTTCCAAACTCAGATGGCATTGTAATATCTTCATCAATTCTTACTGTCATGGCTTCATTGATGTCGGTACGATTAAACCCTCTTCCAATTAATACTTCGCGTATAGACGCATCGCTTATTCCATTCTCTCTGCCTGTGTTTATGATAGACTGCATAGACTGGCCTGTGCTAAAAGCTACATCCCCATCTTTTAATTGTGTAAGTTGTTGGTCTGACAATTTTATTTCTCTGCCTGAAAAGATATCGGCAAGAGCTGTTCCCACAAACGCATCAAGATTCATGTCTTGGATTTCATCCACAGTCAAATCTTTTGACATTTTGAACTGAGCTTTTATATAATTCCACATACCAGCAAGCCATTGTTGGAACTTGCTTTTTAATGAAGCGTCTGCTATTTGTTGCCCTTTGTCTCCAATAAGAATAGCCATTGTTTCGTCTACAGCTTTTTCCTCATTGTTCTTAAACTTTTTTAGCTGGCTTTGATATAAAGGGGTTTGTTTTACCAGCTCTTTACCTTGGTTGTAAATCTGCTGGCCTTTTGGTGTGGTCTTTAAAAACTTAATCCACACGTGACCCATCTCGTGAATAGACGTGTTAAATAGTTGTGATTGAGAATTGTGTACTTGAGGATTAATATATATATCTCCATTCACAGTCATACCATAAACGATATCTTCTCCCACGCTGTACTTTTGTACTTGCGGTGATGTAACAATCTCATCAAATGTTTGCTGGTCTGTGCTGATTACAACGCCAGGAAAAGCTTTGTTGATAAATGAGTTAAGCTTGTTGGCGTTATCTAAGTTTTCGTTAGCAGCTTCAACAAAAAACTCACGCTGATTGATTCCTCTTCTACCTTTTGTTTCATCAATTTCTAAGGTTAATCTTTGAGTGCTTTCTATGGGTCTGCCTGGCTCAAGGATTTGCTGTAAGTCTTGCACCTCTTGACTTGCAGCTTCTGATATTTGCCTTAGTTGGTTAAGGTCTAAGTCTATGTACTCGGATACATCAATGCCCTGGAAACGAGCATCATTCTCTATCGCTTGGACGAGCGAGTTATAAAGGTCTTGCCCACCCTGTCGAGACTCGGCCCTTTCTTTTGCAATTCGTCCAATAATTTCTTTCCGAGTTCCCTTGTCGATGAAGTTGGACTGGACTGGTCGGTAGTCTTTGATTTCATAATTAACATTATTATTATTAAGGTTCTCTGCAAATATACCAATTTTATCCTGAAGCATAGGGTCAGCAAAATCAAATATATCTATGAAGCTAACTTCATTAGTAGATTCATTGATTGAAAAATCAGTTATACCTGCTTGTTGCAGAGCGTTCATAGCAGCTTGTGTGTCACTTACTTGTATGACATATTCATTGCCATTTTGCTCTTGAGTATTGTCCTGTACATATTGTGCAGCGATAGTGCTTTCTTGAGTTTCAGGAGCTAATGCAGCGACCATAGCTGCATATTCTTCTGCTTGTTGCAAGGTCGCGTCAGGCAGAACTACACGATTACTGATTTCAATTATCTCTTGTCCAGCTTCGTTTTTGTATCCACCTATACCTTCTTCCACTTCAACTGTAAGTCCAAGCTGATTACCGATACCTGTAAGGTTATCTTTGTATTGAATATAGTTTTTATCTTGACGTAACTGGTTTGCTTCTTCAACTGTATTTATTGTGGTGTTAAAGAATGGAGCTACTGCGACTATTGGGCCTACGGAACTATCCTCCGTTTGGGCGGTCTGAGGTTGCGCGGTTTCGAGTTGGGGTACTCCTGTTCCCACCTCTTGGCCATCTCTGGTTTGTTCGCGTACATCCACCTCCTCTGTTTCTCTGATTTGAACGGCATCTAATTTATTTTCTAAAAGTTTGGTTGTTTCATCGTCATTATCAACAGTAAGCATCGTACCTAAAAGAGTTGGGCGATTCTTTTCGTTGATATATTTAATAAACTGCGCACGTGTTACACGCTTGCCATCTATTGTGTATCTTCCAACATCCTGACGAACTTCAGGGGTAGACTCGACTAAGCCTTCCAATAATGTTCGTTGACCTGGTGGTAGTTGTTTTTTGTTTTCAGTAATGAAAGCAAGTTCAAAGTTAATGTCTGCTACCTTTTTACCAAATACAGCTTTTCTGTTTGGCGTTGCAGTGTATTCTTCTTTGGCTGCTAATAGTTGCATAACTCTTGCCTTCAAAGCTTTGTTTGCTGGTGTGTTTTTGCCCACTCCTAACTGTAGTAAGTTATCAGCGTCTTTAGATAAACCTAAGTTTTTTTGTATCCTTTGATTAACATCTTGGTCAATTTGACCAAGTCTCTCCATGTTATTAGACCACTTTGATATCTGTGTGTTAGTTCCTCTTGCCTCCAAAAGCAATGGTATGTCGGTGAATGTATCTGCAAGCTCTATGTTACTAAGCTTTCTGCTATCTACAAATAAATTAACAGCCATGTGAGAGGTGTTGTTTCCAAACCCACCTATTGATTCTGCTAAAATATCCTTTACATTTATCTCATCACCTACGTTTACCTGTGCTAATGTTTCACCTAAGCCTTCTGTAACAGGGTCAATCAGTGAACGCTCAGCGGCAAATGCTGTAAAACGCGTACCTCTGCCAGCCATACTGCTAACTTTAAAGACACGACCAGCGAGTCCTGCGCTAAGGTAATCTACTACAGCGATAGGGATACCACGTTTCATTCCACGCTCTTTAGCTATCTCCCATATCTCAGGGTCATTAATGGCTGCCACATTGTCTTCAGGGTCTAAAGGATTAAGTCCTTTTTTCTGCATAGCTTCAAAAAAAGCATTGGTATATTCTAATGCTAAAGATGTTGCAGCAAATCCAACTCTAAATCCACGAGTAGCTCCTTTTACTGTTCCTGGGCCTGGTGCAATAGCTGTTCCTATACCAGCGCCAGCCACAGTGCTTCCAGTTATTATTTCAAATCCATACGGCAACATCTGACCAATGCTGTTAGCAGCAAGTGTAAGTGCTAACTCTGCAGGGTCATCTGCAAAAACTTTCATGGTTTCTTTTAAACCTTTAGCTCTATTCCACCTGGACATAATTCGAGAGTCTTTGTAGTTTATATTCTTACCCTTGAATGTAGCTATCATTTGTGCAGCTTTCTTTATATCTTCTGGGTCATTGACATCTAAAGTGGAAAAGTCAAATGGTAAACCAGTTGATAGTTGCAACAAAACCTCACCTGCATTTCCATTGTTAAGTCCTTTTTGAAACTCTTGAATAACCGATGTAAAGTTATCTGTAAACTCATCAGTTATTGTTTGGTCATGCTTGGCATCATAAAATGTTAAAGCTTGCTCATACTTTTGAGCAGCATTAGTTTTTGTAGCTTGAGCCTCTCTGTACGCAACCTTGAGTCCATCAATTAAATCTGCTTCAGCTTCAGTCTGAGGTTTTATTGAGTTTAAATCTTCAAGCTTAACTCCAAAGGTTGTAAGAGATTGCAATTGCAAATTATCTAAAAAGAACTCTGCCTGAGCATTTGTTTGTGCGGCTACTTGCGCTACCTTTTGATATTCTTTTTCTAACTCTACGTCCAAAGATTCTCTCAGTCTAATCTTATCATCATCCATAACAACATCAAAAAGATTTTGCTCTTGCTGTTTCAAGTCAGTAAGAACTTGTTGTATGTCATCACGCATGATACCATCCACATAGAGATTGCTGTATTTTTTACGCTCTTCTTCCGTTAGGTCTTTTAGATACTCTGCTCCAAACTCAGCCAACTCCCCTTCAATAAAATCAATTTTATCTCTTACCTTTAAATAGTTTTGATAAATTTTATTCTCTTCTGCGAAATCTAAACCTTCCTCTGCATAGATAACTTGACCTA
Source organism: Cytophagales bacterium (assembly GCA_011524675.1). Lineage (GTDB taxonomy): Bacteria > Bacteroidota > Bacteroidia > Cytophagales > JAAEPT01 > WTJX01. Next base: position 35,633 of record WTJX01000555.1, on the reverse strand, counting down.
AGGCATGCGATGAGTGTCTATCTTTCCACGAACCTTGAGCAAACTCTTCTGCTTCTTCTTGCGTATCAAACTCAAACACTTCCCCTCTTTCTTCCGCTAACAATTTAGCGTCATCAAACCCTAACTCTTGCCACGTGTTTGCAGCAGAGCCATAGAAGTTTGGGTCTTTAGGAAACAATGTAGGGATTACTTTGTACTTACCATCTTCTTCAAATGAAGTAAACAAAACTGTAGACCGAGAACCATCTGGATTAACGCGAGCAAACTTGCGCATTTGCTGTGCACGCATAGCTTTTTCATTTAGACTTTCCTCAGCTGTTTTTTCTTTTGGAGATAAAGCGTGCTCGCTTATGAAGTCTTTTAGCTTTTGAGATTCAAGCACTTCGGTCTTTGATGTAAAAGGGTCAAGGTCTATGCTTATAGTGTTCTTACCATCCGAAGTGGTTACAAGCATAGCGTCTCCTAAACCTGCCTCTTCAAAAGTAAATCCATACTTTTGAAAGTTGTCTATCATGAAAGGAACAACATCCTCTTCTTCCTTTGCTATAAGTTTAGCATCTAAATTTGAAACAGCTAAAGCAAACTCAGGGTCTTGTAAAAGTATTTCAGATTGTTTTTTTCTTTCCAGTTCAGCAGCTTCAGCCTTTTCTTGTTCTTGCTCCTGGAATTGTTGCATTTTAACAGCTCTGTCAGCTTCAAACTCTTCTCTTCGAGCAGTCGCTTCCGCAGCTTCTATAGGAGATATAAACTTTTGTTGACCTACTTCTGTGGCATCAATAGCAACCTGGGGTGGTTCGGCTTGAAGTATTTGTTCACGCTCTGACGAGTCCAACAAACCAGTTTCCAAACCTGAAACCATATCTGGTTCGTCTTTTTTTTTTACTGCGGTAATGCCTATCAAGGTTTGATAGTCCTCAATTGTTCCGTTGAAGCCACCTTGTTTAAACATTTCAAATGAGTCATTTAGAGCATCAGGGTTTCCAGCTAAGAGCTCTTTAAACTCATCGCGAGAACCTCTGTATCCTCCTTGGAGAAACATATTGTAAGCATCAATAAAAGCTTGTTCGTTCATAATTATTTGTTATAACGAGATGTGTCTACGACATTTGGATTTGCATTTACTCCCCCTCCTTGGCTCACTTGTTGGCGTGAACGAGGTGTGAATGAAATGTTTTGTCTTTGAAGAGCTGGATTCAAAGCAATAGACTCTTTATCTTGTGTTGACAATATATAATCTCTTATTTCTTGCATAGCTCCTGGAGCGGTAACATCAAACTTTTTGGACACTCGTCTTCCGTCTTTATTAGTTACAAATACTTTAACTGTACTGTTTGCCATATCTGCAACGTCATTAATTTCAACTCCAAATGGTGGAGGATTATTTTTAAAATACGTTTCAACTGCTTCAGATGGCTCTGCCTCTTGTGAGAAATCAACATCTGGTATGCCCTCTTCTAACATTCTGGTGTAAGCAGCGGTAGATGTTTCTGTTTCTATTTTACCTGTACGAGTCGCAAACACGTCTTGCATTGATTCAGCTGAGAAATCTAATGGAGCTGGAACTCTGTTGCCATTTGCATCCTCTACAAATCTTACACCACCTGCACGCTGTAACACTGTGCTTACATCGTCAATACCATGCACTTCGTTTCCAAGCTGTGCCCATTCAGTAATTGTTATATTGTTAGGGTCATAGTTAATCGTTCGGTTTTTAGTTTCATCCGAATAAACAAAATCAATAACCCCTGGAGATGTAGTGTCAATAGCAATTAGTCCACTTTGTTGAGCTTTTTCACTACCAAGCAAGTTATTAATGGCTGTAACCTTTTCCTCAGGTGTTCCGTATGCAATATCATTCCAAGAGCTTAGTGATGTTTCTTCAAGCTTTTTAGCTTTGTCAGACGCTTCAGTTGTTGCAGATTTCTGTGGCTCATTGTAAGTTGATACTGTTTCCTCCTTGTCTATCTGGTTTCTAAAATTGGTTTGAACTGCTTTGAAGGCAACTTCCTTTTGCTTAGGCGAAAGGTCTGGAGTTATACTTCCTGAACCATCATCTTGAACAAGTATAAAATTGTCATCTGTGTACGCTTTGTTCTTATCAAAAGTTAATTCGTAACGCTTTCCAGTGTCAGGATTTATAGTTACGTAGTTAGTAAGAACAGATAAAGCGTTCAATGGATTAGCTTCAATATATGAATTAATCATATCTTGTTCCATCTTCTCAAAGTTATCAACTGCGTTTTTTTGGTCTTCTGTTAATTTACCTCTTAACGTAGCGTCAAGCATCTTTGTAATTTGACCAGCATATTCTGGCCCTCCAGCTTGTCTAACAGAAGTGATAAAGCTACCTAATCTATCAGCTTCAGCTTCCATAGTCGCTCCTACTTTGAAAACATCATATTGTTGTTTCTGTCTATTTCTTAATTGATTTACTGTAAGAAAGTCGTTAGGGTCTTTACTTAACTGCCTTATGCCATCGACCTCTACCATTTTACCTATGCTCACAGCGCCAGTTTCTGGGTTAATATAAGAGCCTGTGTTTCTTAAATTAGCTAATCCTTCAATCTGACTCATTAGCCAACCTTCTAACTCTTGAGCCTCTCCGTTTTTAGACCTTTCAATTTTAGCAGAATATTCTTCTTGATACTCTTTTGATAAGTCAAAGAGTTGTTTTGTTCCGTCAGTAAGGTTTTGACGCTGTACTGTATAGGCTTTAGTTGATAATAAACCTTCTTGTAAAAGTCTATCTTGTAAAAGTCTGGCTTGCTGTGCCTGCTCTGCGTGTTCCAAAGCAAACTGATTAGCACTTGCATAGTCTCCTGATGGTGCGTTATTTAGTACTTTCTGATATTCAGAAGACGCATCAAAAAATTTTTTCTTACGAGCTTCTCTGGCCTCTCCAGCTTCTTTGAGTTTAGTAGTTACATTTTCACTAATCTCTTGCCAGTTTATTCCAGTATCCGCATCTCTCTCTATGTATCCGTAATATGTAGACATTATCTTTTAAATTCATTTATACGAGGAACTCCATACAAGTTTGTTCCTGCCGATAAAGATTGCTGAATCATATTTCTTTGAGAAGGAGTCATTTGTAGAAGAGCCAATTGAACTTGTTGTGGTGTCATAGAAGAAAAAGCTGCCAAATCTAAATCACTAAATTGCCCAACTCCTAAACCACCTGATTGACCAATCATTCCAAATTCATCAAACATTTCTGGTGTAAATGTCATTTTACCAATTTGTTGACCAAAAGATGCTGGGTCATAGGTTTGTCTAAATTCTTTTCTTGTACCTCCTCCAGCTAAGAAATCTTGCCTTTGTTGCTGGCGGAAATTTCTTTCCATTTGACTAACATCTCTTGCAGCTGCTGATTTTTTAAAGTCAGGTATTGCGCTCACTCCTTGCACAGCTAAATTAGCAACTCCCATTGCTCCTTGCTGTAAATATTGACTACGTCTTTGTTCTGCATCAGCCATGGCTTTCTGAGCGCCTTGTATTTCACCTAAAGCTAATTGAGATTTGATGTCTGATTTCCGAGTATCTTCATCTGCTGTTAATTTTTCCAACTCGAATAAATCTTTACCCATTGATGTTCGCTGTTCTGCTGCAGCTTGCAAAGCAGCTTGATTCAATCGGTTTGCGCCTGCCATGACTCCGCGCTGGTCTCCCTCTTGAAGTGCATTTATTTGAGATTGTACGTTTGTTTTTAAAGTATCCTGAGCTATTTCGTATGGCTCTTTCTGGATAGCCATAGATTCATACTCATTTTTTGTAAGCTCTTTTTCAATGTCTCGCATAGCATCTTCAGCTTTTCTTGCGGCATCTTCTTCAAGCCTTCTTTGTTTGCCTGCTTGTATAAAGCTAAAAGTTGTTGCGCCTGCTGATAACACTAAGCCTGCTATTACTCCTGACATAATAATGTTTTATTTACAATTATATGCTCTGGTAAATCTCTATAGTCTTCCGTATAAACATCCACTTCAGCATCTTTAATATTTTTTGCATCTGTCCTGTAAACACAAACCCAAGTGCAATCTTCGTGCATATATGCTACTCTTTGTGTGCCGATTTCAGTCATCACCTTCATAGGCGCTTTTATTCTTTTTACCTCACCTGTATCTAAAAGTACCGACATTTCTCCTTTTAGAAAAAATGAGGGGTGGTTTTGCTTATGAATATAACTAACCACTAAAGCACCTTTAGGCATCAATATCTCTCTGGTATATAAACCATCTTGTAGATGATGCTTGACAGGCATAAGCTCTTCCATTTCAGAGGTGTGATGCTTTACACCTTCTTTGTGTTGTAATATAGTGTCTTTGAAGACACTAATATTTTCCCACAACACCCCTCTATTTTGGTGAACATATTGCAGTACATCTTCAGGTTTTTCTTTTTTCCTTTTGAATATACTTAATATACCCATACTTTTCTACAAAGATAAGAATTTTAAGGATAACTTTTGAAAGCCTCTGATTTGACTGCAAACAGCTCTGTGGCTGCAGTATTGTCATTAGTAAGCTTAAATAAACAGTAGTGACCAAGCACACCTTGAGATTCGGCAACTGGATTTTTAATATATAGAAAATAAAAATCTTGCGCTGGTATAGGGATAGCACCTTGAGCTTGGTTGTCAACCACTACAGTCGAAACATTTGTAGCTTTGTTATATGTAACAGAAGTAATTTGTCCACAAAACTGAGGTGTTAATGTGGTTACTGGAGGTGTGTTGTCTGCAAAAAATAATTGGTCTCCAACAGATATAATAGAACCTAAATCTAAATTAAAAGTTATTGTAGCCGTAGTTGCATCGTTTTGCGCGCTTGCACTGTTTCCAATACCAGTTAAAGAACGTAAAGCAAATTGATTAGCGCCAGCTGGATTTGTGCTGTTATTTCTTACAAACGCAAACCAGTCAGATTCTTTTTGAGCAAAATAATTTTTATCTATAAATCCGTTTGTTTGCAAATCAGTTTCAAGTTCAGCTGCCCAACTATCATCGCTTTCAAGAGCAAGAGTCTTAAATTTTTTATTATCAAGAGGAGACTCGTTAAACACACTGGTTATTGTAGAGTTGTATTGAACTCCATAAAAGTTATTTCTATCTACTTTGTCAGAGTTGTGTTTATACAAGTTGCCACCTTTAAATGTATACAAAAATTGGTTCATACCCTGAATGTAATCAGGATAATAACTATAAAAAGAAGGCCATCCTTTTGAGTTTTCGCTGTATGTTAAGGTTATATTTGACATATTATATTTTTTACGTACAGTTTCCAGTTGCTATTACAATACCATTTGAGCTCACTTCAATGAAATCATTGTTATCCATAATATAAAATCCTTGAGGCAGCGGTGTTACACCATCCTGGTCTTCAAATACAAAATTATGAAGTTCAGGGTAGGTGTTTTGAACGCCATTAAACTGAGCAAAGAAAAATTGCTGAGTGAAATCTGTTGAGCACGTACTATCACCTTGCCCTACTGTAGAGTTAAATGATGGTAAGTGTGCAGGACAATTTACCTGTATATTCCATCCAGTTGGGCATGGCCCTAAAACTTCAATAGTAACAATATTTGGCGTAGCATTTGGCTTTGGTATTACCATCATATTATCTACGCTCATAGTCAATGCGTTTGTTTGATTGTCTGCACCGCTAAGAGTGTAGTTTCCACTGTTTGGAGTATTAGGCCCCCATGTATTTTGTGGCGTTAAAATACTTCTGGTGTAACTAAATGTTCCTATTCGCGGTTGCCAGCAATTGTCATTGGGGTCTCCTAAAAGTGTAAACGCAGCAGGGTCACTGGATTGGCTTTCTCGGTAGCCTAACCCTGGAGTAGATAGTGTGTTGTAATAAACGCCATCATATTCAACTCTTATTCCATCAGGCACTCCTATTGGGTCAAAATATATAATAACTGCACCAGTGTCATTTACTGTAGAACCAGCATCTAATTCAATCGTATAATGACCTTGTTGACCTTGTGGCGGATTTAGATTTCCAGCACATGGTAAAGGTGGGTTAGTACAAGCTCCTGTGCTAACGACTATGCCATGTACTATTTCAATATATGTGCTGTTATTTAAAATAACAAACTGAGGTGTTGCTGAAGGGTTGATTGCGCCTGCTCCAGTATCATCAAAGAAAACATAGTTTCCGACTTCAGGTAAAGTGTTTGTGTCAGGATTAAAAGAAGTGACAAGTCCAGTATTAGGGTCAAATGTAGCAGTTGCATTTGGCGCATAAAAATAATTGTTTACTACACTATCGCAATCAGTATCGTTTCTTACAGCCGAACCTTGAAACGGAGCTAATGGGCCTGGACAAAAAGCTTCATATTGAAAAAATGTACCTTGTATTGGGCCAAAGTAATCTATGTTCATTGTAGATACAGCAGTGCCCTTTGGAATTACCTGAGTGTAAACAGTTGCTCCTCCTCCACCTCTCAAGTCTACGTTATTTGAATTAACATTAACAGCTTGATTTGGCAGGTTACTTTGTATGTAACTACCATCAGTTTGTATAGTATATACAGGTAAATCAGGTGTAGTTACAGGAGTGTTTATGTTACTCCCATAATAGGTTGGCTCACCAGGCGTGCTATTTAAACCTATAGGGTCTCCATTGTTACCTTGGAAAGTTAGCTGATTAAATGTCTGTCCATCAAATGTTACCAACACTCCATCAGGAATTGAATTACCAACTACAGAGTAAATAATAACAGCTCCAAGGTCAGCTCCGACACCGACTTGAGCTAAGAAAGTACCATTAACACCAGTATCCGAAAAACCTGCGATATCCCCACAAGGCACAGCGCACGATGGGCAATTTTGCTGAGGCAAAAGCACGCAATTAACTTGTTCACGAACAATAGAGCCATTGGAATAAAATCCATCTGGTGCACATTGATTCATATCAGCATCTGCATAAACAGCTGTTGAGCTGCTTAAATCAGGGCCATTTAAATAATATGTAGTTTCTGTTGCCATATTTATGGTGTTCCTGTACAATTACAACATACGTCATCTAAATCAACTGTTGAGTAGCACAAGTCTTCTGCAACTGATTTTCTGTAATCGTATATCAAATATAAGTAATCCCCAGTAGTTGGCATAATAAACGATGATTTGTAAGCTATTGGAGCTTGTGACGTATCTGTCGTTAACAAATCAGAAGCGTTTAATAAACTTAGTATACTTGCTGGAGTTGTGTTATATACAGTGTTTGTTCTTAAAACTCTAAACTCATTTTGGCTTGGGTCAAAAACAAAGTCATCTGTATTATCTTTTCTGGATATAATCGAAACACTTGCGCCATCGGCAGGGATTACTCCTGCTCCTTGAGGGCCAGTAACACTTTCAAATTGTGATACCACTATGGATGCAGTGTCGTCAATAAATTGAACTTGCTCCGAATGTAATGGTGAAACAAATGTTCCATCAACCCATCTATATTCATTGTGGATAAGCTGTTCAGCTTCAGTTGCATTTGTTAAACACACTTGAACAATTGTAATAACATCAGCAACAGGACAATTAACTACAACTGAAACAATTGAGTCAGTAGAAGGCACAATAGTAATATTTACCTCCTCTTTGTCTACAACATTCTTATCAATGTTTATAGTTCCTGTAGAATTACTGCTGTTTGTAGTTCCGTTGTATTCAGCTGTTACTGTAGCGCTACCATCAATAATAACATCGACAGCTACATTGCCAACCAACTGGCCTACATCTACACAGTATTCTACTGTATTGTTGGCCTCTAAATTAAATGTTCGTTTAAGGTCACAATCAAAACACAATGGAAGGTCTGGTAATTCTTCCATGTTTGAGCTAATAACATACTCGTTCATATATGGGTCATACCCACCCAACTTCTGCGTGTCTGGAGAAGCTATAAATAAATCTCTAAAATAAGAACGCAATCCAAACTCTGAAATAACAGTTAGTTGTTCGCTCTGACCAGAGCCAGAAAGTTTTAAAACAACTCCTCTTTTAGAGTCAGTAAAGTATTTATCGAATCCCCATTGTACGTAGCTTTCTGGGTTTTTACTAATACCATATTCTTCAATACGCGCAATCTGAGTTCCTAAAACTTCAGGAACAGATGCCACTTGCCCACCGCCAGTTGAATCAGATAGGAGGTTTTTACCTGTTAAGACGTAAGATATTTTATCTTCTTGCAATACTAATATATCTGTTTCTCGTCCATCTAATTTTTGTATTGAGCCAAAAGTATCTTCTAATGGCTTGAAGTTAAGTAGACCTAAATTAAACTCGTTGAGTTTATTTACATTAGACTCGTCATTGTAAACACCACTATAAGTTAAATCAGCAAACCTATGAGCTTCTTTAAAATCAACTTCTGAAGTTGACGCTGTTCTTTCTCCAAGTGCAAATTCTTTTCCTATTATAGAATCTCTAATTTTGTAGCTCTCTACACCATTGCCAAAAGCATAGCAATTAAAAAATGCAGTGTCTATAATAGCTGACTGAACGTCTGTTTGCGATTGTACATTCCCTGAATGATGTCCAGTTGTAGTGTCTATGTCATAAGACTGAGAAGACTCATACCATAAATCTGGCGTTGCGTCTTGAGGTAAAGTTTCAAACACTATAGTAGATTCTGCTCTAATAACAGTAATCTCCATTTCTACACTCGCTCTTCTTTTACGTGAACCACTACCTATGTGGCGACAAGTATTTGTTCCAGTTACCATAAACAATGTTTCATTGGTTTGGGTATCTCTAAAGAACTTAAAATAATACGTACATGATGCTGTAGGTATATCGTTTTTATTTGTCGCTATTTGCTGAATGTATTGAGTTCTGAAGTATGGAGGTGGACAATCAGCCTCACCTTTTGTTTCAGCTGTTCCTGTATTTAATCGTGGCGCAATATTTTCTCCATTAAAAAAATCTACAAAATTATCATAGTTTTGTGCAGAAACGTGGTCTATTTCAAGCGTGTACCTTCTTCTTTCACACTTAGTACGTATACCAGGTCTATTAAAATACCATGACATGTTAACCCTTGAGCCAGCTGGTATAGTGTAATCTATGAAAGCTCCTGCATTGTTTGGGTCTTCAATGTTTACAGGATACCTAACTATAGGATGTGCATCATCGTCTTTTGCTGTGTCTTTTTTTACGCCTGGAGCTATAGTTGGAAGGTCACCTTGAATAACATTAAAGTCATTTGCTTTAATTCTCATGTAAGTTCCTGCAGGAACAAACAAATCGTTACCATCTGCATCAGTCGGAGCTGGGTCTAAAAAGTCTTTAGTCTGAGCTGATTTTTCCAAAACAGTAGCATAATTACACCTTTCTGTTGGGCCATCAGTATCTCTTTTAACTATAAGTCTATCGCCCTCTTCTACTTTTCTGGCGTTTTCTCCTTGTAATAAAAACAAAGTTTCGTTAGTTGTTGGGTCGTTAAAAAATACATTAGTAAAAATAGTTTCGTAATCTTCCATATCTGGTTTTATTACGAATTTATATTTTGATGCCCAAACTGGAGCTAATTGAGTAGGCGGTATGCTTATTTGTACTTTGTTAACCAGGCTTGATAGTGAACAGGGAACATGAATGGTATTCAAAGGACTGACAAGCGCAGTGGTTGACCTATTAAATTCGTCCATATACACAATCCCAATCTCATAATCTCTATTGCTATGCAAACTTTTGGGGTTTCCTAACTCGGTATAAGTACCATCTGCAGTTACAATGTCATAGTATTCGTACACTCTTTGAGTAGGAGTTGTTGTATCATCAACAAACTCCATAGCTAACAAACTAAATCCTATTTCGTTGCTACCAGGGGATGTATATACTTGTATAGCTTGACCTGTAGAAGTAACGCCACTGGCAAATTTTGTTAAACTATCCAGGTTATTTGGCACAGCACAATTAAACTGGTCAGTAAAAGTAAAACCATCACACGAAGTTGGGTTACCTGGAACTGGGTCAAACACTGGTTTTATATTTGATGAAGTTCCCACAAGCTCCGCAAAAGCTGGGTCAGTAGCTAATTCATAAACACTATTGAAATCTTGAGGCAATATAAAGGTAAGCGCTATATCTATTTGGTCTGTTTGCTCAGCTGGGAATGGAGTTTGTCCGCCAAAAGTAGAGTGCCCAAATCTTACTTCTAAATTTAGAGTTGCTCCTTGTTTGAGTTCTAACCCATCTAAATCAAAATTAACTCTTCCATTCAATATATTTATTGGAGCGTCTACTGTATAAATTTGCTCTGCTGCTTCGTCTTCCAACTCATTTAAACCTATCTCTTCCGAGATTAAAGTTGCACTATATTCAAATTTAACAGGGTTGGTGTTTTTATCAAGTAAATCAAAACCATCAACATAGTTTCCATAAACAAGACGATTACCCATAATGGTTTGTGCTTTTGCTCTTATCGGCACATTATCGTAAAGGCGCACAAGTTCTGTATTTGGTAAAACAGTAAATATTTTACTATTAGTAAAATTAATTTCGTAATCAGTATTGTTTGCTAAACCTAATTCAAATTTGTTGAATTTTTCTATAGACTTGATGACACCACTTGTAGATTCTTTGAAAACAACTTCAACGTCTTTTACTAATTCACTGCCTGTGTTATATTCAATTTTTACAGAATTAAAAACATTTTTCATGCCTTCATTTAATCCTGAGTCAGTTTCAAGACTAAAATTACTTGGCTGAAAAGCTATGTCCGAAAATTGAGATAGAGCCGAATATTCTCCATCAGCATATTGATATCTGTACGCAAAAGATAAATATCTTTCTTCCAAAAAATTTTCTTCTCCACTTACGTTTTGAAGTGTAATCTTTGGAGATGAGCTTGGTGGTTTTTTAATTACCAGCAGTTCTTCAGCAGTAAAACTGTCGACTAAAGGAACTCCGTTGGGTAATGTTTTCCCTGTTACAAGGTTTATGAATCTGGGTGGATTTATATTATCTGTAAAAAATAATAAATCTTCAACTCGATTAACACCTGTAATTAAAAACTGAGGATTAAAATCTAATGTAGTTTTAGTTTGACTTCCATCATTTACACTAACAGCATGATATGTAGTTACATTCTCAACAACATTGAATGAAACTATTAAGTCTAATATATTTGATGGTGAACCTGGAAAAGCTGGGTCATGAACAAACCATATTATGGTTTCTCTTTGTCCATCTTCAAACGAACCAATACATTTGGCTTGATTACTAAGTGGCACATTGTTAAACTCTAATGAAGTAATCTTTTCGTTTCCCTTAGAGTTTTCTACTGAGCCAATCTCCGACTGTTCGGTAGAACCTAATCTGACGTTGAGTCCGTCTATATATTCTCCGTTAGGCACAAGGCGTTCATCAACGCTCTTGTTCATTCGTCCAGCTATAAAATTTCTTTGCGTAGTTGGCATATTACTTTATCCATTTATCCTGACCTCTTAAATTCATTAATAGTCGGCCAGGGTGTATATTACTAATTCTAATTTTAGCATTTCTGAGCAAAGCTGAACTACGCTTACGAGCTCTATTAACAATAAACTCTTGCGTTCCTTGCTTACTATTTAGAATTGCAAACTGGACGTATGCGTACACATATTCTTCAAATAATTTATTTACACTTACTTTAGAATCATCTCCAGATTCCATTCCATCAGACACATATTCCAGTATACAAAATTCTTTTGCCATGCCAGAACTAAAATTAATTACTCCAGCTTTTTGGTCTATACGGAAAGTAGGATTAGAATTAGCTGTTTCTGTATTCAAACCATATCGAGCGCCTATGGCGTAATCGAAATACCAGTAACCATCACAGCAGTAACCTTCCATATTATGATAAGGACTATTTTCATTTAAGTATATACTCTTTTTAGTTCCTTCAATTCTTTGCAGGTCTATCAATGATGAAGATGGCTTGAGAACATTCCCCTGGTCATCAAATAAAATTTTACAATCGTGGTCTTGCAAGTAAGCATCACTGTAATTAGTTTGTATATTTTCAGTAAGAGGTCTAAGAACACCATCTTTATATATAGATATTCTAACCCAGTTGACATAATCAGGTGGAAGTACAAATCTTAAATTATCACACACCTGAAGTTCTAATACTTTTATTTCCTTGAAGGCATCGTAATTAAGTTCCTGAATAGCTCTTTTTGCGTGAAACAAAACTTTGAAACGCTCTTCATTATTTACAAGAGAATGATTGCCTGCATACATCAACATAAAATTGTTGACAATATCTTCCAAGCTTACATACTGGTATGACCCCCAGTTTTCATTTTCTGGTGTTCCGCCTCCATTTTCGTAATATTGCCATGCACTAATATATGCCATTATTTCTCATTTTGATTTTCTACCAATTCTTGCGATTGTCCAAATTGAACTGCTTCAGCTTCTCTTATGGACATACCAGCAAATTGTAATATTTTCATGACCAATGTTGGCTCTTCATCTTGTGGTAATTCAAAATCCTGATAGTCTGAAGCGCTTTGGTTAAACGTAGGTTCGCTACCCACTAAATTAAAATACGTCCACTTTGGGTCTTTGGGATATCTTATATACTGACAAAATACTCTACCAAAATTATTCGAGCTAAAATCAGGATTGACCCCAACGCCTAAATAGTATTGAGTCCACGAAGGGTTTTGAGGGTATATCTGCAATACGTCTTCATTTTGAGTATACACAGGAAACATCTCGGTAGGCTTAGTTAAATTAGATTGACTAAGCATAGTTGCCTTTGCTTGTGTAACTTTATCGACATCTTTTACACCATCTCGCATATTGTAAATAGTGTATGACATACCTAACCCTGCTAAGTTTTCACTTATATATATAATATTTCGGCTTGCTGGGTCAAGGACATCAACAAAGCCTCCACTTCCTCCTATTTGAACATAATCCCCTGGTCTTACTCCAGATGCAAAAAAATCAACATTGGTATCTTCCAATATTGTACCAGCACTACCATTTGTGGCTATACTGCTGACCAAAACTTTTGTGTTGTATAAAACCTTATTGATTAAATAATAATCAAATCCAGTTGTATTAGTTGTCGGCACTCGCCAATTATTAATCTGCGGTAACCCAGCTCCTCCTCCACCTTGAGTTTGGTCTGTTGTCGTAACATTAGTAAGTGGGTCAAAACGAGAAAACATATTAATTACTTCCTCGTAACCTTTTGTTATGTCAGCCAAACCAGTGCCTGACTGGCGTACATTTTCCTTATTGATTTGATAATTGTATTGATAAAAGTAGTCTTCAAATATATCTAATTGAGCTTGCTTAGCATACAAGTTAAAATCGTTTGGAGTAATGTATCCGTAGTTGTTTTTATTCAACAAAGACAGCACAGTTTCTCGCACTGAATTAATCATGCTCATCGGTTAATTTCTTTACTACAAAGATAAGTAAAAAAAAAGAGGATGCGTTTCCGCACCCTCTATGAGTAATTTGAACCATGCTCTTCATGAAAGAAGAACACTGCAAATGTATGTATTATTTTTCAGCTTTTAGCTTTTTTTCTAAAAACTTTAATATATCTATCCCTTCATCAGATTGTAAATAAGATGCTATAACATACAATGGGTCTTCGCCAAATGGCAAAGTCAACATTCTTTTTTTGTTTGAAGACGTGTTGAAGTACACATCTTTTTTAGAATTTTTGTAAATCAAAATCTTCTTGTTGAATAGTTGAGTGATAGTTGCCTGTAGCTTCATCATTGGGTCGTTAATCGCTTCTAAGAAATCATCAGGATGGCTTTCTGCAAATACTAATAAATCTCTGCGTAATTCTGATGAAGTTATTTTAGCAGGGTCTATCCCAAACAATACACTTGACAAATTTTCAACCTGGTCAATATCAAGATTTCTGGCTTCTATAAGAGCATCAACTCTGGAGTTTAGTTTATTAACTTCAGTTTGTGCGTCTTGTTCCTGATTTACTTCTATAAATTTTTTACCATTGTATGGATGGTAATGTAAAAATTCCTGCAGAACTGGATTGGTTCGTGGAACACGTAAAAATCCATCTTCAAATATAACTGGCTCAACTATAGCGTTGCCGTCTTGTTCGTCTTCAAATGGTGAGTTTTGATTTCGTGCATATCGTAAAGCTCGGTTTACACCTTTAGTATTATCAAAATAAAGTAAAGGTCGTTTACTTGAGCTTCTGGTTTGCAGCATAAAAGAAAGTGGTGCTGCGTTGCGTGTGAGTTTGTAGACCTTGTCTACAAGGTTTTTTCGTTGTTTCATTTTATTATAATTTAATTTAATTTAAAAAAAAGGAAGGGAGACGATAGGCGACTCCCCTCCTTATAACTAATATTACTCCTTGAACATGAAGAAGTTGTTCGCGCCCATAACGCAAACACATCTTTCTGATAGGAAGTTAACTTCCATCGCATCAAGGTCGCTTGTAGCAGCGCCACCAGCAGAACCTGTAATCCAAGTTTTGTAACGTCTGTCTTCAGTTTCTGAAGCTCGGTATCTAACATGCAAGAATGGTCTCTTAGCGTTTTTACCAAGGATTTGGTCATAAACAGTAGTCGAACCAGCAGGAACTAATAGTCCATTTACAACATCAGAACCAGTACCAGCTGTAAGTCCACCACGCATTGTGGGGTCGTTTAGATATTTCCAGTCAGACTTATAGAAATCATAACCTCTGCGGAATCCTGTGAATCCAAGATTAAGGGCCATTTCTTCGTCATTGTCAAACAATCCGTAAGAAGTACCACCTGGATTACCATAAGAATTTTGAGCAGCTAACATATTGTCGATGTCAAAGCTTGAGTCTCTGTTTAGGAAAATTACATTTTCCTCAATAGCTCCTTGCTTATCAAGTCGAGAAATGATAGAGTCAAAATCTGAAAGAGCGCTTGGGAAAGCTCCTGACCACAAGTTTCCTCGTGTTTCTACCGCGTGGAATACACCTTCAGAACCTTTATCACCTACTATATCAGAGGAAGTCTGCGCTTTTACACCAGAACCTGCTTCAGCTGGAACAGCTTCAATCATAGCAGTTTCAAGATAGTCGTCAAAACGAAGTCTTGTTTCGTGCTCTGATTTTAGATACCATAGATATCCAGTTGCTCCATTTTCAGTAGTAACTTCAATCCATCCGATTTGAGCCATATCTGAACCAGATACCGCATATTTGTCTTTTAGGATAATAGGAGAATTGTCAAAGATTTCATCTTCAGCTTCCAAAGAACCTACCATTCCAGTAGTACCTTTCTTAAATTCTGAACCATAGATGAAAATAGTTGCGTCATCATTACCTAATCCTGTACCTCCTGTATAACCTTGCGCGTCATAGAAAGCAATTGTTACTTGTTTGTTTGCTAAATCAACAGCAATAACAAGACCTTTAAATTCGCCACTTCCGTCATTGTTAGCAACAACAACAGTTTGACCAACTCGAATTGCAATCTGTCCTGCAGTAAGGCCAGTAGCAGCTCTATCAGGAACTAATGTGTCGTTGATTTGGAAAACAACTTCTCCGCCTGCAACAACAGTACCTGCACCACACTTAACATATTTTGTGTGAAGTCGTCCTTGCTCTGCCCACTTAACGAGGTCAGAGTTTGAAGGTAGCTCTGCTCCTACCAAACGTAAGAAAGAGGAAATTGTTCTGTTACCATAACGCTCGAACTCTTTTTCGTACGTGTCTGGTAGATACTGATTTAGAAAATTAAAATCAGTAATGTAGTTTGTAGCCAACGGCACTTGTTGTGGCGCTGGTTGTAACTGAAACCCTGGGGTTGCTTGTACACTCATAATTTTTTACTTTTTTAAAATTTTTAACTTTTCTTTAAACTTCTAATTTTTAGTCCTCTCCCTGAGGATTGACTAATTGAGCGATACTGTGTTCCTCCCTTTTTAGCTACTTCTGGTGCGTTTCTCGTAGTCATATTAATATTTTTCATCTTACGATTTACGTCCTCAGTTGCATCAGCTTTGCCTTGTTCGTAAAAGAACTTAGCAAGTCTGTCAGGGTTGAGCGCAGCAGCTAAAGCTTTATGGTAGTTTGCAGCGTCTTTAATAAGGCCTTTGTCATCTAAATATTTCCCAATAAAATTCATTGGGGTTTCTTGTGCCTTTTTAATTTCAGCTGCAGTTCCACCTGGATTGTAAACAATTTTATTGTCTCCAATAGTAAAGTTAAAACCTTTAAACTCACTATTTAGGACTTTGTCCGTCTCCTGGTTAAACCAAGCGACCTTTCGCGCTTGTTCTTGCTCGAAAGTTTTAGCTTGCTCTACATATTGTTTATAGCCTTGATACTCTTCACTCTCTTCAAAAGACCCAACCGAACTTGACTCAAGGGGTTGTTTGTACATCTCTTTCTGTTCGTTAAAGAACTTCTTAGCTTTAACAATTGCTTTTTTCTTTGCCAACTTTATTTTTTTGATATCAAGCTCTGAATCTTCATCTTCATCAAACTTGTAATCTTCCATCATTAGCTCCGCGTCTTCTCTATCAAATCCTTCTTCGGTTGCTAAGATGTACTCAGTCAAAAGTTGGTCTTCAGTAAGGGAGTCAAAGTCTCTGTT
Source organism: Cytophagales bacterium (assembly GCA_011524675.1). GTDB lineage: Bacteria > Bacteroidota > Bacteroidia > Cytophagales > JAAEPT01 > WTJX01. The sequence goes on along the minus strand of WTJX01000555.1, from coordinate 19,067 downwards.
TAATTTAACATAGTCTTCAATTCCTCTTCCTGTTTTCTTTTTATACTCAAAATAAGCAGCTACATCTTCTGGTAATTCTTCAGACTTAGAAGTTTCTTCTAATAAATCTGACACAGAGTTAATCTGCTTATCGTATCTATTCTTAATAAATGAAAGAACGTCTTCCTCGCTTAACTCTGAGGATTGAGTTGTTTCTTCTTGTGCTTGGTCTTCCGACTGTACACTGTCTTCGGTTTCTGTGGAGGTGGCACTCTCATTGCCGATAACCACTCGCTCCACTTCAGTTGCCTCATTTTCAACTTTGGCATCTTGATTATTTTTTTCTTCTGCCTCTTGAAGTAATTTTTCTTCGACTTCAATTGCAGATTTTTCTTCGGTATTTGATACCTCTCTAACTTTTAATTCCATTTAATTTAAATTTAGTACAAATATAGTACATTAAACATTACAAATTATTCAACTATCGAGGGCCAAACTCTGCTAAATCAAACCCATCTAAACTGTCCTCATTTGACTCAAACTTTTGAGGAGGTAAATTGTTTTTTCGTTGGTTAATTAGCATAGACTGCTCCTGGTTTTGTTGACTAATTCTTTTAGACTTAGCGCTTTCTCTTTGAAGCTCACGACTCGCTAAGGCTTGCTCTGATACGTCTCTTAATTGTTTGTTGTACTCAAATTCTTGAGCCATCAATTGACTTTTAAGTTGAGCTTCATTTTTCATTTTTTCAATCTCAAAAGCAATTTCTGCTTGTTTGATTTGCATCTTAGCTTGAGACTCTGCCTGTGTTTTTTGCATTGCTGCTTGTGCAGCCATTTGTTGCGACTTTAATTGTTGCGCAGCTTGCATCTGCTGTTTTAACATTGCAGCTTTTTCATCTTGCTCTTGCTTCTGTTGTCTTTTAACTTTCAGAAGTTGGTTTGCAAGTTTAATATTTTTTATCTCCCTAATATCAATAGCGTCTTCTAAATTAATATCTTGTTTGGATAAAGCCATCTGTATGTTAGCTTCAAGCTGAGCTTTCTCTTCTTCATCAGGCGCTACATCTATAAATATACCAAAGTCGTATATATATAAATCAGATATATCATTGAGTATGCTGACATTGTATTTGCCTATCTTGTTAGCAAAGTCATCTTTGAAGTCTGCATATTCTAATATGTCTGCAACTCTATATGTAAGAGCTTCAGCAATGGTTCGATATATGTATAGACTACCATCTAATATGTGTCTTGTAGCGGTATTAGAATTAAGAGCTGCAAGCTTCTGTAAACCAACTAAAGAGTTAGGGTCTGGCGTAGAGCCATCTCTCGCTTCATTTAAGCCTGTTACAGCGCGTATCATGTCTAAATAATGATTGTAGTTAGCAATAAGCATTTGAGTCTTGCTAAGGCCGCTATTTGAAGTTAATTGCTGAACTGGCACTCTTGCTTGATTAAAGTCGCCATCTTGAGTATAACTTCTGCCTATAACGCTACCTGTTTGGAAGTACAATCGTAAAGCGTCCTCAGGATTATAAGCGTTGCCTGTTCCTAAGTCTACTTCATTTAATCCATCTGCATCAATAAATACCCCATCTGGAACAACCCTTGAAATTACTTGTTGTAGTTTCAAATGAGTGATTTGTATTAAATCAGCAAAAGGTATCATTCGTCTAACTAACGACTCAATAACACCTTTGTACATACGTGGAGCAACAGCTACGTAATTAGGTAAAGCGTGCTGGCTACTTGATTTAGGTCGAACCATGTTTTCGGCAACTTCCCATTTTAATAAAATGTTTGTTCCCATAACCATGATTCCATCATACCATACGTCAATAGTTTTTTCTAACTTTTCAAACTTTCCTTCCTCCATCATTTCGACTGGCGGATTGAACTGGTCGTCTTTCTCAATAATTTTACTGCCACCACCCTCTAATATCTTTTTCTTATAGACCATCTTTTTTGTGGTCTTGTAATTAAAATACATAAGTGTACAAGTGTCTCTATAAAAAATATCATTCTCATAAAACTGAGCTACATTGTAGTAGTCATACCAGCTTTGTGAGTATTTACTTATTTCTTCTAAATCTTCTCTTGTAAGGTTAGGGTCTATTTTTAAAAGCTCAGCAATAGGTAGGGTTTTTATTTCACCCCAATAAAAACAATCTTTGAAATGTGGGTCTTCTGTATAACTATATACAATATTAGCAGGGTCTACGTACTCAACCTCTACACCAGCGCCAGGCAAAAACTCATGTTTCGCACAAGCAATACCCAATACAGTCAAGTCATAGTCTAATCGTTTGCGTATATCAACATAATGGTTCTCTTCTAAAATGGTGCTAATAGCTTCTTCTTCGGCTATTTCAATTGCTGGCTTGTAGTTAAGCTGCATGTATAACGAAAGCTCTTCGTCATTGTTTGGTAGCGTGTCTGGGTCTGTGGTAAAAGGGTCAGCTCCTGTGGCTTTTTGTATATCAAGTAAAATATCTTTAGCAGCCATTTGACCTTCTATCTGGTCTTGATATTTACTACGTTTAGCTTGCGACATTGCGTCTTGTGCGTAAGCACTTACTTTGAATAGTCTATCCGACATTCCATTTACAACAATGTCTACAAACTTAGGTAGAATAGGTACAGGTGTCCAGTCTAAATTTAGATACGACAAGTCTCCATCAACAGCTAATTCGTTTTTGTACTTACCAACTGATTGTTCTCCTCTTGCGTATAACCTTAGTCTATGAAAGTTTCTCCATTGGTCATAGTAACGACATCCGTTACCATCTTTTTTAAACCACTCATACTGTATTGCTTGTCCAATTTGTAGACCAAATTGGTCTGTTGCTTTTTCTGCATCAGACACAAACTGGCTTGGAAAACCTACAGATGAAATATCTACTTTAACGTCTTTCATCTATCTTATTAGTTCACTTAATACTCCCTTGTTAGTATACCTTGCAAAGTTAAGTTTTATTTTTGATTCTTTTCTTTCAGGCATATATAAGTGCTTTTGACACGCCATAATAGCTAAACCAGAGCTAATAGACGCATCAAAGCGCGTTCTGTTGCTAATATCAAACTTTGCCCAATCCTCTAAAGTCCTAATAAAAGGCATAGTTCCCATTGCATCTGAGTCTCTAAAAGTGCCATCTAAATCTATACCTACATATTTTTCTATGTAAGACTCGATTGCTGATGCGTGAGCTTGTTTAATATCTTCACTACTGTTGGGTATACCCCCCAGTTCTCTTTCTGTTTTAGAAAGTCTGTTAAATTGTTTGTCAGGACGATTCATACTATACCCTCTGTATCCTCTGTTTTTAAAATGATACAACAAACGTGGCTTGTTGTTTTCCACCAGGATAGGCATCCCATAAAATACACACGCCATAAGCACGTCCTCAAAGAATATTTCAGCTGTTTGTGGTCTGGCTATATATTCTAAAAAAAACTCATTGCTGGGCGCATTATCCATATTAAACTTTGTTAGTCCATGAAGAGCTCCGTTTGAACCTTTACCGCCAACTGTTCCTGAAATGTCATAGCTGTCACATCCAAACGCTCCTAAGTGCTCATTGCCTGGATACATTTTACCATTCTTTTTTACAATTCTATTTTGTAAATTTGCACTCGGCAACCAGGAAACTAAAAACCTACCTCGCTTATCTGGTGACCATATAACAGTCGTGTCTTTTATTCCATCCTTCCACGAAAAAGAACCTCTTGTTAAATAATGCTCTTTTATCATGGAATCATTGTAATCAATTTGTTGATATATGCGAGTTAGATTAAATAAAGACTGTTTGCTTTCATCTCTAAACGCATGCGACTCTGTGCGAGGGAACTGCCTGTAAAACTCGTTGAGAGCGTCAGGGTCAGATTTTAAAGATGAGACTTCATTTTCCCAATAATTCAAAGCGCCTTGGTCAATATACTCACCATAAGAGTCTACTTTGGGTGATTGAGGAGTTTTGAAAACAGGCATGCCATACCTATCAATAAAACCTTCCATGTTCCACTCCATAGGTATAAACAAAGAATATAGTCCGCTTTTAGTTTGGCCGTTTGCGTTTCGATTAGTAACATCTGAATCGTAATATAGCTTTTTAAAATTATCTCCTCCTTTGTCTAAAGCATTTGAAGTAGACCCCATCATACATTTGCCAATTATTCTGCTACCTAAACGCAAACAAGTTTTGGTTACTCGCCAGTTGTTTAGAATGTTGTTTGGCTTTACCCACTTACCGCTTTCATCGTGTACAAGTAGTAAAAGCTTTTCACCATCGTAACTGTTGTCGTCTGTATTTTTCCAATCTATTGTAGTGTCAAGGCCGTACAGCTCTTCAGACTCTACATCATACATATTTTTTTTCGTAATCTTTGATGCTGGTATTCTAAAAGCTAATTCAGTTTTCGGTTTATCCATACCATCTTGAATAGGTTTAAAAAAGAATGGTAGTCGATTTGATATAGGAACTACTTTGTCAGTAAACATTTTTTTAGCATCAGCACCAGTTTTAGACAATATGCCAACCCTTGAATCTTTTGCTAATGTTCCTGTGTTAATACATTCTGAAGACCCCATAAAAGAAAACCCTGAACGTCTGATTTTTAAGTATATCATTCCAAAACATCTTTTGTCTGCTTTGCAAGCTTCCCAGTATATGTAGAACAAACGATTAGCTTCGCGATACTCTGGATACCCCACGTCTATATTAGTCCATTGCAAATACATATAATGAGCTCCAGTTATATAAGTAGGCTTGCCACCATTCATAAACCACAATCCTTGTTCTCTTTTATCAAATTCACTTTCTATATAATCAACCCATCTGTTTTTGAAATCAGATGACATTTCATTCCACTGAAATATAGATTGTATTCTGGATAATGGTTTTGGAAGTTCTTCTCGTTCCCAATATTGTTTATCAGAAGAAGAGTGTCTTTGAAGACACTGTTTTGGAGTTTTTGGTAGAGCAATAAATAATCCGTTTATATTTATTACATCTCCGATTTGACCTGTTTTAGATATGACCACCATATCATACTTTGGGTTATAGCCATACACCCAACTTCTATTTCTATTTTTGTTGGTTATAACAGACTTACGCACATAATCATGTGCTACTGAATATAAATTATTTTGACCTTCTTTCTGCAAACCCTTGTTTTGAATCTAATTTAGTATTAGTGTTACCTAAAGATAATGCTTCTTTTTCACTTTCAATTCTGTTTAAAATCTCAAATGCGTCAAAGATTGCTAACTTTTTTGTAGCTGCTGCGTTTTTTAATCTGTCAGCAGCTAAGTCGTCTTCAGGGTCAGGTTTGATGATATCTTCTTTTGCGACTTTTATTAACTGTTCAACAGCTCTACGTCCTGCGTCTATAATCTGCAATTTAATTTCTTCTGTAGATTTCATAGCACCATTGTTATTTGATGGTCATACATTCTGTAAAGCTTTCTTCCGTCTACTTCAAACTCATACTCGCTATCAGGCTTGAAAGAAACTTTGTCTCCTTTCTTTACGCCTTGGCGAGTCAAAGCTCGGTTTGGATAAACCATTTTACCAACCAATGGTTCTTCTTTTGTATTTTTAAAAATAATCGACTCCTCAGTTGGAAGAGGTTCAACAAAACAATATCTGTCGTGCGCATACCAGTTGTGTATTTTTTTGTACATAAAAAACTGGTCATTATCTACCAAAAACAGATTATCTTTTAAAAAGCTTTTACCGCTTTTTCTTCGTCCATACATATCATTATAGAACTTAAATACATTATGATGTACTAAAAGTATGTCTCCAGGCTCTATATCTCCACAGTAATTAATAGGAGTAGATATTACAACAGCTTCTCTGTTTGAGTGTTTTACGTCTTCTTCTGATGTGCTTACAACAAAATCTATACCGCCAATACTTTTTGTATTGTTGTATCTTTTCTCTTCAAAAGGCTGTACTATAAAGTTAAATGGTGATTTCAAAAGTTTATATTATATTCAATTGATATTGGCATTGTGGAAGTAAACTCTTTCCACAGCATCACGACCTCATTATCTTGAATATAAATTTTGAAAGATTCTTTTAGGTCATCATACTTAATTAAATGAATAACGTAGTTACCACCTAAAACTTCTTGACCTACCAAGTAGTGCATTGCGCCTGACTTATAATCAGGGCCAACTGATATTTTTCTTATATCCATTTAATTTTATTTTAATTTATTTATTGAGCATTTATCCAGTCGTTAGCTTTCGACTGCCACTCATCTATAACTTCTTGCGTCCACTCTTCAGTGGCTTTTGATTGAACATCAGAAGGCAAGTCTTCAATAGCAGTAAAAGGCTCATAGCTTGTTACATCAAAAGTTCCGTCATCCCATTTGGAAATAACCAGTAAAGACTTATCTTCATTAACTTCAATATTTTGTAATGTTTTTTCCATGTTATCAGTTATTGTATGATATACGTTAAGCTTCCTCGTATAGAAAAGGCAACTCCGCTTTGTATTCCTGTATTATTGGTTGCCATTTGTATAGTATTATTGCCACTTATTACCTCAAACGAAACGTCCTGACTACCAGGCCCATTAGTAAATCCTGTAATCAAAGCGCTCAAGCCTGAAGCCTTTTTAATCGTTCCTGATAGCAGTTCTTGAAACGGATTTGTGCGAACAGTGTAACTGGCTGGAAGTCCAGTTAGTAAAGGGAAACCGCCATTACTTGTATTGTAAGTTACTGTTCCAGCTAAAGTGAAGTAACAAAACATCATATCTTCTATGCGTTTAAATTCACCACCTTGAACTGTAGGTGTAAAATTAAAATTTGAAGCTCCTATACTACCCAAACTTGGTGTCCATGTTCCACGAGTTATTGTTGAGCTACCAGTGTTAATATATAAATTACCATTTTTGTGATATAACCCACCTTGCGGTATAGCATTGGCGGTTGCGTCAGGGTCATCATCAAACTCAAAATTAGTTACAGATGGCATTATTACGCGAGGTATTTGAGGTGTATTTGATTTGTTAACCCCACCTTCTGTAATTAAAAGTGCATTTACTTGATTTGTGTTATTTGGCGCAGAACCTACAGCTACTACAAATTTAGTTTCACCAAGACCATTTATGTTATTCTCAGCTGGATATTGTGTGTTATCGTTCCTGATAGCAGTTCTTGAAACGGATTTGTGCGAACAGTGTAACTGGCTGGAAGTCCAGTTAGTAAAGGGAAACCGCCATTACTTGTATTGTAAGTTACTGTTCCAGCTAAAGTGAAGTAACAAAACATCATATCTTCTATGCGTTTAAATTCACCACCTTGAACTGTAGGTGTAAAATTAAAATTTGAAGCTCCTATACTACCCAAACTTGGTGTCCATGTTCCACGAGTTATTGTTGAGCTACCAGTGTTAATATATAAATTACCATTTTTGTGATATAACCCACCTTGCGGTATAGCATTGGCGGTTGCGTCAGGGTCATCATCAAACTCAAAATTAGTTACAGATGGCATTATTACGCGAGGTATTTGAGGTGTATTTGATTTGTTAACCCCACCTTCTGTAATTAAAAGTGCATTTACTTGATTTGTGTTATTTGGCGCAGAACCTACAGCTACTACAAATTTAGTTTCACCAAGACCATTTATGTTATTCTCAGCTGGATATTGTGTGTTATCGTTTCTATATCCAAGAACCATTGTGCCATCGTTTCCAGCAAGGTCAGCTCCTATCATAAAGACGTTAGCAGCATTAGTTCCACCATCTGCAAAGTCATTTTGTTCTCCAAATACAAATATAGAATCAGAGTTTGGAGCATTAACATCGTGGTCAAATCCTAATACAAAAGCATTGTTATCAACTACAACTGTGCTTGACCCTCCATAAACTGCTGAAGCATATCCTTGTAATGAATTGTTAAAACCTACTACTGCAGACCTTTCAGTTATTCCTTGAGTTCCTGTAATACTATTAGTTAGTCCAGCTACCAAACATGCGTCAGCTTCATCAATTGTGTTACCCTGGCCAAATACAGCTGAATTATCAGAGTTATTATTAATTTGATTACCATTACCAACAGCTATACAATGGTCAGAGCCAGTAACAATATCATTATTACCAGCACCAACTACAATGGCTGTGTTATCAACTGTGACATTTCCTGGGAACTCGCTTACTACAAGACCTGCTCTTACGAAAGCTTTTTGTTTTACATCTAAAGCTGTAGCTCCAGCTGCAGCGGTTGTACCAGCGTCCAACCTTGTTGCTACAGCAACTACGTTACTAAATGTAGAAGTTCCTTGAGTTACTGAACCAGTAGTTATTTGACCAGCTAATGATAAATTTCCTGCATTTCCTAAAACAGAATTGTTGCCATTAATAGTAAATGTTAGTCCAGCATTATCTTGTGTTAAACCGCTATCTCCTAATTCTCCAGCAGGGCCATCAGTCCATATAGGAAGTTTGTTAGTAGTTCCAGTTCCTGTAACTGTTCCACCCCCATCAGTAGTCTGAATAACTTTTCCAGTAGAATCTACAGCCAAATTAAACGCAACAGTTCCTCCTTTACCAGCTTGACCATAATCAGCAAGCGTTAAGTCATTATTAATAGTAACGCCAGTGGAAGCTGTTTCTAACTGAATAGTAGAACCAGCAAGAGGGTCATTTCCATAAAGCTTTACAGTTGTACCATTCGTACCATGAAAGTATTGTAGGCCAGTTGTAGTGTCATTTATAATTACTTCTGAACCTGATAGATATAAATTTCCACCGCCAATTTCTGCTATACGGAAATTATTACCATCTGAATATATTTCTCCTTGTGCACCGCTACCAGTAATTGAATCCCCAAACTGCGCTCGAACTGTATCATAAAAGATTACTTCGCTGACACTGTTAGAGTCTCTCTGTATTCTTACTACTTCTGTAGAAGCATCATCCATCAAGCCTAAAACATTTGCGCCACCATCTACATCTCCAAGCTGTATAATACCACTTGCGTTAGGTGCGCCAGGAATAGGCCCGCTTGATTGGTGCGCAATAGCAGTGCCATTAATGGCTATAGCATTATCACCATCTACATCAAGAGGATAGCTTGGGTTACTGGTTGCAATTCCTATAAATGGATTATTTGGGTCTTCAAAAATTATCGAATCACCTAAAGTGTTGCCGTCAGGTGTCCATTTTGGAACGAAGTCTACTGTGCCAGAACCATCAACAGATGGGTCTGTTTCAATAACTTTTCCAGTAGAATCTACACCTAAATTAGCCACAACAGTTCCTGTAATTGGGGTACCTGTTCCATAAGCGTTTAAACGAACTGTCGTACCTCCAATAGCAACTTGTTCGGCTGCATCATCAATAGCATACTTGCCAATAGAAACGCTGCCTGTGTTTTTTGTCCAAGCATGTTCGCCTATAGCTACTGATTGGTCAGACTCTGCTTTGGCAAAATATCCTATAGACGTACTTCTGTTTCCTAATGTAATACTATGCGCTCCAATAGCAAAAGAACCTTCTGTGGCATTTACTGTTCTGACAATAGAAACAGTTTCTCCTTGATTTGTTTTAAATCCTGGTGCGTTTACAGTAATAAAATATACATCACCAGCAGGTGTGGTTGCTTGCTGATTTGCTGAAACAATTGTATTTATTCTAAAATCATTGCTTTCTGTCCAATCCTGTGAGCCTGAGCCGTTATTATATATTGTATCTCCAACTTGTATGTTTGCTCCGCCTACTACATTTATAAGTTGAAACTGTGTGGTGTTTACACCTGATGATGTATTTAAAACTCCAGCAGCTACGTCTGTAACACTTGAACCTTCTCCAAGCGCGCCTGAACCATGGCCTGAAACAAAGCTTCCATGTCCTGATGCGAGACCTTCAGAACCCACATTAAAAGACCTCCAGCCCATCGCGAAAGAACCGAATGAGCCTCCAGCTAAAGTTTCAAACCCAAAAGCTGCGTTTTCTTTATAGTCAGTTATTCCTAATCCAGCTATAACCTTGTTTCCAAAAGCTATTGAGTTGTCAGAACTTGACCTAACTACTGAGCCTATGCCTCCAGCAATAGATTGCTGCCCTTTTGTTTCTGTTGAAAGTCCAGAGGAAATACTGTAGTTTCCAAGAACCGATGTTTGATATCCTGTAGCTAAAGATGTGTTTCCTGAAGCGGTTACTTGTGAGCCTAATGCAAAGGCATTGCCACCATTTACTGTATTTTGTGTGCCAATAGCTATACCTCCTTGTTGTGTTGAGATAGTATTGTTGTCACCTATTGCAACTGAATTAGGAGAACCAGCGGTATTTGATTCTCCAATAGCAACAGCGTGTTGTGCGGTTGCATTTGAAGACAACCCAACAACAAAAGAATAATCTCCAATAGCTGTTGAAGTATCTCCCATTGCGACTGAAGCTGCTCCGCTTGCTGTTGTACCAGTTCCCATTGCAGTTGCAGCTATTTCAGTTGCCGATGTACCACTTCCCATAGCTATAGAAAAATCTGCAGTGGCTGAATTAGTATTTGCTCCTATAGTAGCGGAATGTTTACTTTCATTTAAAAATACAGTGTCTGATTCAATAGTGTTTGCTGCGCTTCCTACAAATATTCTACCTTCAGTTAGGTTTGGAACATCGTTTGTACGACCTACAGCAAAAACTTCAATGTCGCCATTGTTCGCATTAGAGCGTGAAACAATAGCAATTTTTTGTATTAAGTTAGGTACGATTGGCTTTGTATTTGTCAACCCTCCACCTACAGCAACATACAAAGAGTCACCTACAGTGTAAGAGGAAGTATCAATATCAGGAAAGTCTCCTGAAATAACTATATCGCCTATTTCATTTGCTAATTTTGTTTGTTTAGCTAAACCAATGGCAGCCATTTTATTAACATCTGATGCGTCAGCTTTTTCAACCTCTGTAAGACTTTGACCATTATTATAACCTACTATATAAACTGGGTCACCAACAGTAACAGCTTCTCTAAATATAACTTGTTGTGTAAGTTTTTCCGCACTATTAACGTGGATTGTGCTGAGGTTTTGATAAGAAAGTTGGCTGGAAGAGTCTGACACAAGGATATCATTTGATGTTCCTGCGTTAGCTCCATTATCAAACACTTCTTGCTGAAGCTCTATAGCTGTGTCAAAAACAACTTTATTTCCGCCAGAAAAAGTAAGAGTACTCACATTAGGGTCAGGGTCTTGTATCATTGTGACTGGAGCTGCATTGCCAAGAGTTTTGGCTGAAGTCCACATAGCAATGTTGTTTTCTGTACCTGCTCCATCAACAGATGAGTTGTCTATCTTATCCCAAAATACATTTCCAGCATCGTCTTCGGATACAATTGCCCAGTCGCCTGGACTCCATTGAGTAATTGTACCTGTTTGTCCTTGTAATGATGCTGAGCCTGCTTGTGATACAACCCAGTATTTACCTGTATTACCTGGAATAAGTTGTATGTTTTGAAGGTCAGGATTACCTCCATCGGTTAACCCACCTTCAGCAACTGTTCTGGCATCCCACGCTCCTTGAAACTCAAGACCAGAGCCTTGAAAATTTTGCCATGTTACATTTCCTAATCCATCTGAAACTAAAACTTGCTCATTGTTTCCAAGATTAGAATTAGCGTCATATATTTTACCAAGCAAATACAATTCAGCGTCACCTACAAGTGTATTGGTTTTCTTTAAAATAACATCGCCTTCAAAGGTTGAAAGGCCAAAAGGGGTAAAAGCATCGGTAACAACTAAGCTTCCACCCCCTGCATTATTATCAATTGTAATAGTAGTGCCTAAAATAGATGTGCCTGAAACTTGAGCTACGTCTTGTTTTACAATAGAAGGAACAATTTTTTCAGAATCCTCTCCTTCAGCAGCTGCTGTAAAAACAGGCAAACGATAGGCAACGCCATCAAAAAGGTCATCAATAATAAAACTTTTAAGGTCAGATATTAAAAAGGTTTTGGTTTGCAGCTCAATAGGTGATGAGTTTGCGTCTGTTCCAATTAAATAATCTTCACCCTCAATAGGATTAGCTCCTGGATAAGCAATTTTATTACTGATTTTGGCCATTTATACTACTCTTTTTTTTCGGTTACTTCTCCTGTTTGAATATTAACAACAGAATTTTCGCCATATTTTTTAATTAACTTTTGCTCTTCTTTAGCAAACTTGTCTTTAAGTTCCGCTAAAGAACCTATTAGACTGTGTTTCTGAATTTCTAAATCAGCTATTGCAGCTTTTGTTTTATTAAATTCATTGTTTAATGACTGTAGAGTTTCTAACTCCTTTTCACTTAGTTTTGACATGATTAAAAATTATTAGATTTATTTTACAAAGATAAGAATTTTATTCTTGCTTCTGTTTTTTGTTTTTTTCCCACGTACGGCCTACAAAATAAGCGCCATACACAGTTATAAGTAAAGACTGAAAAATGGGAACGTATTGCTCTGCAACTTTAAAACCGCCAATGTTTCCATCAAAAAAAGAAAGTATGGTAAACACAATGGTTAAGTAAATTAAAACAAGAGGTCTTATATTTTTCGACAAAAAGCTGTCGCTTTGCATGTCAAGTTTCCATCTTTCTGTAACTTGTTGTTGAGCGTCATTGTCAGCTTTTTCTAAAAGCTCTTGTATTTTTTGTTTTGCAGCTAATCTTTCTTCATCGGTTGTTGTAACTGAATCAATAACATTACCGATATCTTTGATTAAACCGCCAGTAATAAGCTGTAAAATTTTTTTCATAACGTAGCGTATTCTTTTTTAGCATCAAAGCTTGGGCAAAACTTTTCTGAAAATTCATTGTGCCCATGAATTGTAGCGATAGGAAATAAGTTTTTTAAAAATCGAAGTAACATTAACAAGCTTGCAATCTGTTCACTGGAACGATTATCTTCTTCTATCATGTCAGCATCTACACCTCCTGCGTAACAAACGCCAATTGAAGATTTATTAAATCCCTTACAATGAGCTCCAATTTTTTCCATGGGTCTACCTAATTCAATTTGCCCATCTCTCTTAATAAAAAAATGGTAGCCTATTCCTGACCACCCTCTTGCCTTATGCCATTCATCAACCAACTTAGCGTCCACTTTCATACCAGGAGGAGTGGCTGAGCAATGTACAATTATTTTATCTATATGTCTCAACGATGATTATTTACGTGTTGTTGAATCTCTTCTAAAGTAACAGTAGGTTCAAACAATATATTCCCCTCCCAAGTCAAGAGCGGTGTATTTCCTTTTTTTATAACGATAAATGGAATCTTGCTAAATTTTTTCTGAAGCCTTGTGTTTTGGTCTTCAAGGTATGCCCACTCAACATTACAGTATTTGAGCTTACTAATCTTAACTTCATTTTTTTTATTCCATCTTGCATTGATTTGCATGACAGTTATATCATAAGTTTTGTCATTTGTGCTTTCAGCTGGCTTTGCAAAAAGCAATCCAATCATTAGGCTTACAATAACAAACGAAGTTCTCATTTTAATTTATTTCATACAGTCTTTCTTCAAGTACTTTTAGAGATTCTTTAATTTCTTGCACGTCATCTTTGATGCCATCAACATCTTGCTGAGTAAGCATAATGGTTTGACGAACAATCTCGTCTTTGTATTGATACTCTTGTTGGGTGATTACTGGCTCAGGCTTTTCCATAGCTAATGCTATGTCTGATTTAAGACTAAAATAAGTCGTTGCCAAGCTAACACTAAATCCCACAATGAGACTTATTGTTTTTAAATCAAGCGTAAATTTAGTGTTCTCGCTAACTTCTGTTGCCATCACTATCAACTATTTCGTATATTACTTGAATATCTTCTAACAATAGCGTAGTGGTTTGATGAAATTCCATGTTACAAATATAATGAAATAATTAGAGAATTTTTATGGGCAACATTCGGTATAATCAAATGTCAAAGTAAAGTCGACTCCACTTCCTCCTATATATTCTTGGTCGTCAATAACACAAGGGTTAGAAAGTTCATTTGGATTATTGGGGTCTATTTCATAATTTCTAATCTCAAAAGTACCACGATTACCATTGCCGTTATTTTGAGTATTATCCATGAAAATAGTGTTCTGTCCTGTGGTTAAAATTAAAGGATTAAAATAGTAAACCACCATGTTATTCAAAGGACAGGTAAAGTCAGCTGAAACAATAGTTTTGTTTGTGTCGGTTGAGCCTATAAAAACAGAACCTACTTGTGCATTTTGATTTAAATCTAAAGCGCCAATCAGTGTTCCATTTAAAAAAACATCAAAGTTATCATCTATTAAAGAATTAGAATTACACACCTGGAGAACAAATACTTTGTCAGGGCATTGAGGAGGTGGAGGATTACCAAACCCTCGAACATCCATGTCGATTCTGTTTCCTATTGCAACTGCTAAAGCCATTACTTTGTTATTACCACAGAGCTACAATATCTGTTGCAGTTGTGTTGGTTGCAAACACTTTAACCACTTGCACTGGAACAAATGAACCAGTTGGTACGTTCTTAAACACAACATCATCTCCTCCAGTTGTTGAAACTCTTAAATCACCGCCTACGCCTACAAAAATGACACACCCATTATTTGGAATGGTTGGGTCAGAAATGTTTGGGATATTGGCAGTGTCACTTGGTGTAACTACTGCAGCTCTATTTGCTTGTAATTTTTGATAACCCATTTTTATTTACTGTAAGGGAATTTTCTATTTAAACTATCCCTACGCTCGCCACATCCACAAGGCTTCCCTGTTGCCTTGCTTACAGTGTCTACAACTTTCTTAATTCCAGTTGCGGTAGTTATTTTTTCGATGGTATCTCCTAATCCTCTTGATTTCATTTTTTGCATGTACAAAGTTTGTTTGGACATGAGTCTACTGAAAACATTAGCTTAGACACCATCCAATTCCATTTACATTGAAATTGACACCAAACGCTCTGCATCCAGTGTCCTATTTTTATAAATAATTTACCCATTACTTACGGATAATAGCACCTAAGTGCTCGTGTACTTTTCCGTCTTTGATGCACTGATGCTCATAGCTCATAGAGTGGTCTCCACCATAAGCGTGTCCGTACATTTTTTTTGACATACCTTTAGACTCATCACGTCTGTCTTTCATTGACTGAGAGTGATGTCCTTTGTGCTTGTTTCCGAGTGACTCGTCTAAACGAGCGTTGTATCCTTGATGTTTCATAATATATATTTAGGAGCGTCTGGCTCGTTTTGCACCAGCTGCTGCTTTTCTTGCCATACCTTTTTTGCCGTATTTATTTACGCCAATGCTATATGCAATTTTTTGTGCAGCTGTGCGAGACTTCCCATCAGCCATTAATTTTTTTACTAAAGCTTTAAACTTACTCATTTTACAAAGATACTAATATTTTCCTTTACGGCTTTTTGGTGAAGACTTAGTTGAGCCTCCTTTTCCTGCCCACAAATGTTTACACGCCCAGTATCTTGCAGTCATTTTATCTTTGGCTGTTGAACATTTATGTCTTGCTCTAAATGATTTGCGTGCAGCCGAAGAATAGTTATGGCCATAACCTTTAGCTCCAAAGTGTATAAGCTTTTCTCGCCCACCTTGGCAAGCTTTTACCATCTTCTTTTTTCCTGCTCTGTCGCTTCTCATAACGACATTGCATTTCATTTTTGCTTTATTTGCCATATCTACGCGTTTCTAACTCTGGCAGACGAAGTGTTAGAGACAAACTGCCTTCTACTTCCGCCTTGACGTTTTTTCTTTTTAGCAGTAGCTGCCAATTGTTTTTTTGATAATCTTCGAGCTTTTGCTAAAGGTAAACATCTGTCAGGATTCTTTTTGTTCTTGCTTGTACCGCAAGGGCCTTTGATTGTACCATCAGTGCCTATACGAACCCATTTTTGTTCACGCCATTTTTTTAGCTCTCCCATTACCTTTTTTATTTCTTTTTCTCAAAGCAGCAAAATCCGCGCCTGTGATTTTATCAAAAGGCATAGCAGCTCTCGCAATTTTCCTTTGTGCTTTACTTAACTTGCTCATTTCTTTTTGCTGTTGTATTTAGGTTTCATTACCTTTTTTTT
>WTJX01000555.1:0-2933 GCA_011524675.1 Cytophagales bacterium | reverse complement strand
GATGGATAGCGGTCAAACGTCCTCTTTGCCCATGCTATTCCAGCTGGACATATTTTATTTCCTTTGGTTCGTCCTTTTTTTGCCATTTACGATTTGTCTATTAAAACAAAGTTATTGTTAATAAGTTTCGTAGTGTTATCTACTTCTGTGACTGTAAATGATACTCCTGAATCTTTAGATAACCATACATTAAAATCAGCATTTGGGTTGGTAGTAGGTGTTACTATAGATAACATATCACCTGCATTGCTAACATACATAAATTCAGTTGCAGTATTTGTAATATCTGGCGCTTGAACCCAGTTATCTCCACCATCATAAGAAATCTGCGGAAGACTATTTAACTCACTTGCTCCTATAATTAATCCATTATAACTACCTTCTGTACGTCCAGAAGTTTTTACGTCACCTTGGAAAGTAGATTCTGTCCATGTCACCCCATAATCGGTAGAAAAACTATTTTTCATTCCATTAAATGTGACAGGTCTTCCCATGAAAGCAACTCTTGCACCTGTTCCGCTTACAAAGATATCTCCAAGAAACTCATTAGTGCCTGGTATTGATGAACTAATATCAGTAAAAGATGCTCCGTAATCATCTGAACGACCAACAACCCTTACGTTAGTTTGGCTGAGAGCTGAAACATATATGTATTTTCCTGACCCAGAGCAATTAGCAAATCTAATAGTTGATATTTGGCTTCCGTCACCAAATAGTGATGATATAAGAGATGACCTATCATTAAAGGTTGCTCCAAAATCATTTGAAATAAAAAGTGCACCAGTTCCTGATGTGTTGCTAACTCCTGAAATTATTGTTTGCCCACTTTTAGACATGTAAACTCTACCTCTCGAACCAAACGCATTAGTGGGTGCAAACCACGAAGCTCCACTATCATTTGAAATATAAAGCTGTTGAGGATTACTTGTTCCAGCTATAACAATCACTTCATAATTATCACTTGCAATAGACATAGACCATTGGTTATTTGGCCAAATTGGCGCAGCAAAAGTTGGTGGATTTAATAAGTTTATATTCTCATCAAAAGCAGCTACTGTTTTAGGGTTCGTACCACCCTGTAAAGTAACAGTAATATAAAATGGGTCAGCACCTTCAACTGGTACGTATGGGTCGTCATCTGGATTTGCAATAATTTCTCCACCCAAAATTTGTTGTACATCCAAGTTATTCCCTGGTATAGTTCCAGATGGATTAGTAGCTGTAAATGGGTCAGAAGGATTAAATTGGAATCCAGCATTTGGCGTTGCCAATGTTGTAAACGAGTAGGGTGTTCCTTGAGGGCCCACTACAGTTGCTCCATCTGAAGCTCCACTTAGTGTATAATTTGGAGCACCAGGTGTGTTGTCTGTAATTTGATTTGTTAGCGGTGTCATCGTAACAGTATACTGAGCCACTGGAACAATTGTTCCTCCAACTATTTGCTCAACATCTATGTTTGTAAGTTGGAATGTGCCAGATGGATTAGTAGCTGTAAATGGGTCGGATGGGTCTATTTCAAATCCAGGATTAACTTGTATACCTGTATTAAAAGCGTATTGCTCCACAAGTGGCTGACCTTGTAGTTGGTCTCCATCTTGGTTTCCAGTCAACGTATAATTAGGCGCTCCAGGATTATTGTCAATAATATTATTAGTGAGCGGTGTCATTGTAACTGTCGTATCAGGCGCAGCAATAATAGTTCCGCCTACAGTTTGGGTTACAGTTTCGTTTACTGTTGAAAAAGTTCCAGAAGGGTTGGTAGCTGTAAATGGATTATTTGGGTCTACAGCGTATCCAGGGTTTACTGATATTCCTGTTGTAAACGCGTATTGCTCCACAAGTGGCTGACCTTGCTGCTGGTCTCCATCTTGGTTGCCTGTTAAAACATAGTGAGGCCCTCCAGGTAAATTATCTACGATATTATTTACAAGAGGAGTCATTGTCACAGTCACATCAGGGTCAGGAATAATAGTACCAGTTAAAGTTTGTGGTACATCTAAATTATTTCCAGGTATAATTCCTGATGGGTTAGTAGCGTTAAATGGATTATTTGGGTCAAATCTATATCCTGGATTTGGCGTGACTGTAGTGCTAAACGCATAAGAATTTCCTTGTATATCTGTTATTGAATCACCTTGCAAGTTTCCAGTTATTGTATAGTTAGGTGCATTTGGGTTAAGGTCAACTATATTGTTATTCAACGGAGTCATTGTTACAACATATTCATTTGGTTGAAGAGGAACGACAGTTCCTGTAAGCTCTCCAAATACAGTTGTTCCACCCACTGGAATTAATCCTGATGGGTTAGTTGAATTAAAAGCTGGATTGAACTCAAACCCTTGGTCAGCTAATGCTGTTGTAATAAACTCATAAGCTGTGCCTGCTGGGCCAACAACTGTAGTACCATCTTCAGCTCCATCTAATTGATAATTTGGTGCTCCAGCGTTGTTGTCAATAATTGAGTTTGTAAGGCTTAATACAACAGTATATTCAGTTGGTTGAATATCTGGTTGAACAATCATAAGTATGCCTGGAACATTAAGTGGATTTTCTGCTGTTCCATCTGTCTGGTAAACATCTCCTGCTGTTAATCCTCCTAATGTAGCTGCAACATTGTCCGCAAATATTGGACAATCAGTTAGCGTTAAACTTTTAGCTTGTAAATGACCAGCTAACTCTGATGGAACATCTAAAGTGCTTTCAATAAATTTTGTGTCTGTTGCTACAGCTGTTGTGTCTTTAGTTTGAATGTATGTAAATTTGTCAATATCGTTTACGCCATTTAAACCTGTTTCAATTTTAATTCCAACACCATCAGTTACATTTGAATTTGAAAAATTAAAATCTACATAGTGTCCATAAACCGAAGAAAGCTGAGCTTGAGGTGAGTCAATATCAATTTGACTCAATGTGCCGATTACAAAACTTATAAT
>WTJX01000573.1 GCA_011524675.1 Cytophagales bacterium | reverse complement strand
CACTACTAAAATAGGACGTTTTACAAAAGAATAATGTTCTTCCAAAAGTTCTTTGTAGTCATTTTCTTGTAGATGTTGATCTTTGAGTTTACGCTCTCTGTAAAGTACAGACCTTCTATTAAAAAGTGCTTCATAACTTCCAGCAGCTTCTTTTAATGTTTCTATTTCTTTTGATGTTAAAGGCTGTTCTTTTAGATTTTGAAGCGTAAAATCTTCATTTAATTCCAATTCTTTTAAAATACGTTTACAAGTATTACAGGTATTAAGGTAATAAAAATGTTTTTTCATCATGGATTTTAATTAGTATTATTCGAAGTGATTTAAACTTTTTAGTACAAAATTTAATATTTTACAAAGAAACAGTAACTCTCATTAAAAAAATACTTACTTTGAAAATATTGTATTTAATTTTTTGATATGTCTAATTTTACAATACCTTTTCGTTTCATAATTACCTTTTGCTTTTATTTCTATTCTTGGTCATTTACAGCCCAACAATGGAAGGCACACCCAGCATTTGGAATAGCTACAGACTTTCTAGTGTATGAAAATCAAGTATTTGTTGCTGCTCAAAATTCGGTGTATGTATTTGACACTTCTACAAACACATATGAAACCTATACTACCGTTAACGGGCTTTCAGGAATGTCCATAACAAAACTACACTATAATGCTAGCTATAGTTATTTGATTATAGGTTATGAAGATGGCTTATTACAACTATTAAACACCCAAACAGGATTAGTTTCTAGTTTTCCAGATATTCGAAATCAACAAAACTTTTTAGCAAGTGAAAAGCAAATTATAGATCTTACATCAGATGAAACAGGAACTTTATATATTGGAACAGGTTTTGGATTAGTCACCTTCGATTTGCAAACTCTTTTTTTTGAAAACACCTACCTCGATAAACTCACTGCAGGTGTCAAAATGATAAAAGCAGTTGCGGTGTTAGATACAGATATCTATGTGAGTATTGATGGCCTTGGAACTTACAAAGGTGCTATACAAGATAATTTAATTCTTTTTGAAAATTGGTTAGAAGTAAGCACTATAGCTTTTGAAGAATTGCAACAATTTTCAGGGAATATTATAGCACATCAAAATTCACAGAGCTTATACCAAATAAACCCTTCCCAAACGGAGTTTGAAGTTTTGGATACCTTATCTTCATCTGTTAAGTCTTTGCAAAGCTCTTTAGACACCCTTTATACTACTTGTACAAATACACTAATTACTTATAATAACTCTTTTAATTCTATTTTTCAATATGATTTAGAGGCAAATACTATAGAATCTGTATTAAGTGTTTCAGATACTTATTATTTTCTAAAAAGCAATAATGGTGGACTGGGTACTACTACAGATTTTGTTACCCTTCAGGACATCACACCAAGTGGTCCTTACTCGGATAATGCTTATGCTATTGATGCACATAACGGACAAATCTGGCTTACTTACGGAGCATTAGATCGTTTTTTCACATTGAATTTTAGTAAGCTACCTCTTTCTCATTATCAAAATGGAGCTTGGGAAACCCTTCCGTATTCGGATTTTAATGCAGCAACACTAACAGATGTAACTATTGATAAAACCACAACCAATAACCAACGTGTTATTTTTTCTTCTTTATTAGGTGGTATTCTAATTTTAGAAAATGGCTCTTTTACGCTGTATGATAGCACTAATAGTAATTTGGATCAAGATATCAGTATATCCAGTTACCCTGATTTAAGCCTAGTAACTACAGATAAAGCTTATGCTACAACTTTTGATGCTCAAAACCGACTATGGGTGATTAACCCAAGAACACAAAACCCTATAAAACGTTTTGCAATAGCGGGTGAAAACACAGGACTTTCTCCTGATTTTTCTGCAGTACTTCCCACAAATAGTTCTGGTATTTCTTATAACTTTTGGGATATTTTAGTGAGTTCTAGTGGAAATGTTTTTGCTGGAGCTTTTAATCAAGGGCTAGTTGCTCATAACCCTACTACTGGACAAATGATTTCTTTGAAAGACCCAGAAATTAATGACATTCCTTTTGTGACAGTACGTGCGGTAGCCGAAGACCACAATGGCGAATTATGGATAGGAACAACCTCAGGACTTCGAAAATTTTCAAATCCTGATGAAATTTTTATAACAGGAAGTAGCTCTAAAGCAGAACCTATTATTTTTCTAGAAGACGGTATTGCACAAGAGCTTCTATATTTACAATTCATCACAGATATCGTCGTAGATGCAGATAATAACAAATGGATTTCTACCATTCAAAACGGAGTATATCAAATTTCTCCTGATGGTCAAGAAATTCTAAATCATTTTACCACATACACTTCTCCCCTACCCTCTAATAACGTAGAAGCATTAAGTATTGATCAAACCACAGGTGTGATATATATGGCTACGCAATCTGGGCTTATGGAGTATCGTACAGGGGTGATACAAGCTGCAAATGATTTACAACAAGTAAAAGTATATCCTAATCCATTACGTCCCGAACATACAGATGTTTTAGTGCGTATCGAAGGGCTTTCTGTCGGAGCAAATGTTAAAATTACGGATGTACTTGGTAATTTAGTATTTGAAGCCCAAAACGATCAATTTGGAGATGGTACAGGTAGCGGGGTAGTCGAGTGGGATTCTCGTAATTTTTCTAATAAAAAGGTAGCTTCTGGGGTTTATCTTGTATTAATTACAGGCACAGAAGGAACAGCTACACAAGTAGAAAAACTCTTAATTATACGTTAATGCAAATAGTAAAAGCTCAAGCTTTGGTTTTGCATAGCTTAAAATTTAAAGAAACGGATCTCATTGTAAAACTTTATGTTAAAGACTATGGCGTATGTTCTTACTTAGTCAAAGGAGTATTAAAAACTAAACGGGGTAAGTTTAGAGCTTCCATGTTTATGTTGGGTTCTTTTTTAGAGATTGATGCGACGCATAAAAAAAAATCAGAGCTTCATTATTTAAAAGAGGTACGTATAGCCTCATTCTATAATAGCCTTCACACGAATGTTATTAAAAGTATGGTACTCACTTTTACCTCAGAGCTTACGGGTCATTTACTACCTAGTCAACAACCTGATGCTTCTTATTTTTCTTTTTTAATCGAGAGCTATAAGTGGTTAGATACTCATGATAAAATATCCGCTTTTTTACTTTTTTTTCTGATAAAACAAACGCATTTCTTAGGGTGTTACCCAAGTACCTTAGAGTTAGAAAACATGCCTTTTCTTGAAGCTATACAAGATTTATGTGTACCCGATCATTTGGAGTATTGGCAACAACTTTTAAAAGCAGATTACACCACTTTGGAGTGTATTTATATTCCTAAAGCACATCGAAGTGCCATGATCGAGCAAGTTTTAAAGTATTATCAAAAACAAATTCCAGATTTTAAAATACCTAAGTCTCTTAAAGTTATGCAAGGAGTATTTTAAAAAAACATCAAAATCTAAATACTATAATATTTTGTTTTTGAACGGTAAAAACGTAATTTTGAACGTTATACCGATTTATATTAGCGTTTATTTAAACGTTAACAATGATTTTCAAGATAAATTGATAGTAACCAAATTTTAAATCTTTAGAACTATGTCTTTTTTAGCTAAAATAGAAATTGATGGTGCATTACACAATGTCCTTGATTGCACTTTTCGTTTTCATCAACCTGTATCAGAAAATAACAAACCTGATGGTAGTGTCAAGGGTGGACAGATTGATGTAACCATAGAACTTTCTCAGCACCTCGACCTTCTTGATTGGATGGTACAACCTCTTATGACCAAAGACGGACAAGTGATTTTTTATAAGAGAGATGCCCTATCCAAACAAATTGCACTACAATTTAAAGAAGCCTTTTGTACACAACTTACAGGTAATTATGATGGCGTAAGTGAAGAGCCTTTAAAAGTTTCTTTTACTATTTCTGCCAAAGAATTACGTATCAACGAGAGTGTAGAATATCTTAATATTTGGAACTAAATGGATCTCACCATCAATAAAATTGTTGCAGAACGCCTTTCTTGTAAGTTAGAACAATTTACCAAAGAGGCATTACAACAACAAGAGCATTCGATGGCTAAAAATACCTCTAGCCGTTTGCGAGAGGTTTGTAATTATATCGATCGCAAAATGACCCCTATAATCAATACCCGATCTTTTATAAATGCCACTTCCTTTGTACATAAAAAGCACATTTTGGGATTAAAATATTCCTCTAGGTGTGTAGGCGAGGTAATTGAAGGGCAAATTTGTATCGATTATTGTGATATAGAAGATCCTGCACGTTATGGAGTCATTGGTTACCCAGGACATTACGATGGTGACCTTTGCCAAGATCCTATAGACTGCAAAGATACCTACCGCTGGGATGCTTTTAAAAAACAATGGGAACTTTATAAGCCCAGTGCTAAACACGAGGATAACAAAGAGGGTTTTTTGTATAAATTACAACATAATGCGGCTTTTGAGCCTCTTTGGGGTAACAATCCTACAGGTGAAGATTTGTTTAGTAATGGAGATCAAAAAGCCAATGGAGAAGAAATGTGGGGAACACTTCCTTTGAAAAGTCCTTTAGGAACATTTAAAAAACTTGATTTTTCAAATGTGATGAAAACCTTTTTCCATATTGTGTTAAACTTTAAAAAAGTTTTGAGCTTTTGGGATCAAACAAAGGAGTTAAAGGGGAATGATAAGAGCGCAAATAAAGTGAGTTTTACTCAAAAAATTGACTCATCTACAATAAAAGTTACGTATAAAGACCCTAAAATGTCTATACCTATAGAAAAAATAAAATCTTGGAGGTATTTTAGAAATAATGGTCATATAGACGAAACAGGAGTGGTTATTATTAAAGATACTTTGGTTAGTTTAAAAAATGTGGATAAAGTAAATAAGTTTTACAAAGATAAAAATCAAAGAGTTAAAAGTATAGCTAGGAAAAAATTTGAAAATGAGAATTAAGCGGTTACACTTCTTTGCTTTTTGTCTTTGTATAGTTACTGGTTGTACACATTCAAAGTCTTCTGTAAAGTCAGACCTGATTGTAAAAATAAAAGACAATCATCTAGTTAATAAATTGGAGTATGGTGAAATCATTTATAAGTCAAAAACTTTAGATACATTAAAACTTAGCGAAGATGATACTAGGTATCTTTGGTTTCACTTTGGAATATTTAATAGCCCAAAAACGATTACAGAGCTTGAGAAATACAACTTAAATTCTTATAAATCAATAAATGATAGTGTAGTTCCATTTGAATCAAAATTTGATGCAGAAGGAATTTATTATCTAGAAGGTTACTTGGAAGAAGTTATTTTATTAGATCATTATTATAATAGTGCTGATATGAGAGAAATAAACAAAAAAATAAAAATCAGCAAAAAAATACTTTATTCAGAAAAGTGATTCTCGTGTGGTATAGAAGATCTTGCACGTTATGGAGTCATTGGTTACCCAATGACATAAAGTTAGAGCTTGTTTGAACTGAATACAAACTGTAATTCAAAAGTTTAAGGTTTTGGTTT
>WTJX01000259.1 GCA_011524675.1 Cytophagales bacterium | reverse complement strand
GATTAAAGAAGTGCTTAGTGTAATTTGCTTGTCTATGCCTTTTATCAAGTGAATGTAGGTTAATTAATAATTAATGATGAATAATGAATAATGAGGTGTAATGTGGATTGGAAGGGAGTTAGTGATTAATGATTAGTGTTTAGTGATTAGTGTTGAATTATGTGTTATGAATTATGAGTAAAAAAACTACTTATCCTACACATTCTAAATATTTTAAAAGCTTTCCTGAAGGTGTGTTTTTGCTACCATCCAAAATATGCCTGTTTCCAAATACAATAAAGCTATCCTGTGCGCGCGATACTGCCACATTGAGCATGTTAGGCTTATTGTTTACATCAAAAAACATGGTGCTTACATCTCCCGGACCATAGACAGTAGAGAATAAAATGATAGGTCGTTCAGCACCTTGCAAAGCATGTACAGTTCCTACTTTCATTATATCTGCATCTAGTTTTAGGTCACGGATCATTTTTCTCAATTTGGCTTTCTGTGCGCTGAAAGGAGTAATGATGCCGACCATGTTTTCTATTTTTTTACCGTATTTTTTATCCTTACCATAGTACTCTACAACCTCCTTATAATATCGTATAAGCCATTGTTTTATCATTTCAACTTCTGACGTATTGTAACGACCATTGTTTTCTGTAGCAGAATGACCATCTACATGATAATGTAGCATGGGAGCAAGTAATGTACGTGGAGACTTTCCTCTTTTGGGGTCTAATATGCCTTTGTAAGCAATTTCATTACAGTAAGCAACCAGTTCGTTAAAACAACGGCGATGTTCTTGTAACATCAAACCTTTTGGTTGAAGGCTTTCTTTAATGATTTCTTGATACGAAGAAGCTTCTTGCGCCATTTTCATGATACTACCAGAAGAAGCTAACTTTCCTTTTTCATCATATTCTTTTAAGGCTTTTTGCTCAATAGGCAATTCACTTAGCCGTAGATTACCCAAATCAACATTAGGAGTACTACTCCATACGGGTTCGATCTGTTGCGTATCACCAACAACTAGTGCTTTTTTTGCTAAAGAAAAAGTAGCTATTCCTACCTCTGGGCTAGTCTGTCCTGCTTCATCTACAATCAATAAGTCAATAAAATTTAGCAATGGGGGATATTCATAAACACCTTTGTTAAATTCATCTTTCCCAATAAGTTTACTGTAGGTAAAAAATGCAGGAGCCATATAAAATGTACTTACAAAACATGGCATAAGCATAGCCCGCCTATTCCAACGAGCTTTACAATCACTTTCAAACCATTTTTCTTGTTTTTGCTTATTACTTAATAGTTCCTTGGTAGTCAATAGCCAGCGGGCTTCCCAGTAATGGATACTTAGCCAAAAAGCTTTGTGTCGTAAGGAAATATCTAATTCGTCGTAACAATAGCCTGTATTCGCTTTTTCACCTTGATTTTTGAGGTATTCTTTTTTTCTAATCACCTCTTCACTCATCGGAGGTTCTCCAGTTATCTCATTTCCTTCTTTCCAGTTTTCCCATAGAGTATAAGCCTTATGTACCCTGTCTAACAATGCTATTAGTTCATCAAACTGAATAAGTAATGCTAACTTACGTACACTTTTCGCTAGCTTGATATGAAATGAAGTATGTTGTATGATGGTTCTTATTGCATGATGACGTTTGTATTCTGCAAAGCGTAAGCGAAGAAAGCAGCCTAATTTTCTTAAAAGCGGTTCTTTGTCAAAATACATACGTAGCTGCCGATCAATTTCTATCAGTCTAACTCGTGCTTCTTGAAAGGTAGTTAGTTGAAAACCTCCTTTTTTTGGAAAAAACTGTTCTTGATCTTCTTGGGTTAAGTATTCTTTTAATTCGTTGGTTACTTCCTGACATACTTGAAACAGAGCGCTGCCCTTTGCTATTTTTTGTTGAATATCCTTTACTTCTTGTTGAAGTAAGGTTTTAGATTTTTCAAGGTCTAAGCCGTCTTGCTTGAAATAATGAGTAACTTTTTCTAAAAAATAAGGCGCTGCTTTTTGTATGTAATCATCACTCTCTTTTTTGGCAAAGTCTCCCTCTCCTGTTTTTACCCTTGCATGAAAGTACTTTGTCTTTTCGGCTTTTGATGTAGCAGGCAAATAACATGCAAGAGTTGTCAGTTTAGGTAGCCATCGATACCCAATATCTTTACATTTAGATTGAGCATTAGAAAAGCTATCCATAATATTAGTAACTGCTTGATTATTGGTGGAACAAGCAATGATCTTTGGAGGCTCACTTTCTTCAACGACACTTTTTACGACCATATTGGCAACTACCGTTTGAAGTAGCGTTGTTTTTCCTGTGCCGGGAGGACCATTAACCGTAAAAACTTTTTCGTCAGGAGCATTGAGATAAGTATAAAACGATTTTCGCTGGCTGATAGATAAAGGATAGGCGTCTCCCATTTGTCCTAAATGTTCTGCGTTAGTTGTTAGGTAATCCTTTACTTTAAGTGCAGTCTTAAATGGAGGCTGAGGTGTAGTAATACCAGCAAAGCAGTGGAGGAGTGGGCTTTCCTTTGTTTCAGAGAGAAGGTTTTCATAGAGCCTGACAATGTGTGTGCCAGCATTACCTCTCTGATCATCTAGCATAAAAATCACCTTCTTATCTATTTGGTATCCTTCATGCGTATAGTCTTCAAAAGGCTTTCCAGTAATAGACTCAAAGATATTGACACAATAGCGATAGTAATTAGACCAGTTTTCACCATCTTCCTGTTTTTGTATTTCTGCGATAGCCTTATCTACATCAGTAACATGACCGATAATCAGTTCATGTACATCATCAAATGAAGGTGCTAAATATGTTCTAGGGATATGGGGTAGTGGATTTTCTGGAAGCATTAGTTTACCTGAACGGTCAGCAACCGCTTTAATCCAAAAAGGGTAATGTTGCTTGGTGCGAGAAGTATAATGCGTGTGCTTAGGGATAGTACTAAACGTGATAGGAGAGATAATAAGGGCAACAGTATCTAATTTTATCCACTTAGGATGTAATGGTTGAGTAATACCTCTACTATTGTTGAAGTTTCTTTCTGCTGTATCTATAAGTTGATTAACTTCTTGAGCAGGGAGGTAGCCATGTGCTAGTTCGGTATTGTCTAGTATGAAATGTGTTTTTCTCCTGTAGTCAACATATCCCCGTTGTCCATCTATTAAGCTGTTTTTCCAGTATGTTAACCATTGTTTGAGTTTATTATCTATCATACGTTTCTAATTAAAATAAATAATAGTAGGCTTTGCAAAACCATCTTTTGCACTTATTCAGCGTTATACAAAAATTTAAAATCCTCATTTACAATCAGTAAACTGCGGTTTTAAATTTTTGAAAGCCTTGACTAAGCACAAAACCTTAGTTACGCAAAGCCTACTAATACTTGAAGCTCAGAGGACGAAGAACTAAAAGAAGCGATCGATTCAGAAGGTTAAATTACAATAAGTAGGTGACAAAAATAATTGTAGGCTAAAAAAACAAGTGATTTTATCAATGATATGTTGGCTTTAGTAATGTACATCGTTTAAATTACCGTTAAATAGTAGCAAGTATAAAGTACTAAGCCAAGAGAAAAAAGCATAAATAAAGTATCCTTAAATCATGAAAAGTAAACTATACATTTCCTACGCATGGAAGGAACGAGAACAAAAAGTAGAAGACAGCCGTGAGCATATCGTAAATGAACTTTGTGATGCTTTCGAGGCTGAGGGCTACCATGTGATGCGTGATAAAACAGATATGAAGTATCGCGATGTAATCCGTGAGTTTATGCATGACATTGCGGGAGCAGATGCCTTGGTCGCAGTAATTAGTGAAAAGTACTTACGGTCTCCCTACTGTATGTATGAGCTAGCAGCCGCATGTGATAGGGGTGATTTCAGCAATCGTGTCTTCCCCATTGTATTGCCAGATGCCTCTTTTGTATGGGACAAAGGCGAACAGATAGCACTCGTACAGTATTGGCAAAGCCAATACAAAACCTACGGTGAGAAGGTAAAACAACTGGACGACGAAGCAAAGGAGGGATTGCTACAACACTTGCGAGACCTCAAATACATCTATGAGCGAATTTCGGCTGCACTCTCAGTAGTTACAGGAATGGTCATCCCTCCCGACATATTGTTAGAGGGTAATTACAGTGAGATCATTAGGCAGGTAGTAGAAAAAATTGAGCCTGATAAACTGAAAGCCATGCCGATAGAAGTGCCTACGACAAGTTTAATAAACGAATTATTGGATCGTGGGGAAGTGAAAGAAGTAACAGAAGAGCAACAGCAGCAATTGATTAGCCTATTAAATAGAGGTGAGTATGCTGATTTTTTTGAACAGGCAGAGCACTATATTATTTATAATTCCAACGCCTTTCATCGTCTGCGAAACGAGTACATGAGCAATAAAGGAGGTATTGAGTTGGCAGACGTGACAGAGAGGCTAAAAGTGTTTGTGGGAGCAATGCGCGAGTTGCCACAAACGGAAAAGTCGGCTCAAAAAAAGAGGGGCTTCATAGCTAAACTTCCTTCACTTAAGAAAGAAGATAAAAAGTACTACCTAGACAGAAAGGAAAAATTAGAAATCTCTCAACGTGCTGCGTTTATAGAACATCTAGAATACCAATATGACAAGCGATTAGATCAAAAACTAGATCATAGGCTTACATTGCCCTTGGATTTTGAGGTAGAAGATTTACACAAAAAAAAGGAATATACGGTCTATTTTGAAAGCAATAGAAGCACGAAAGAAGAGCAAGAAAAGCTAGCAGAACTATTAGAGGAACATCAATTCATCTTGCTATTGGGTAAGCCAGGCTCAGGAAAAACGAGCCGATTGCTGGATGTGGCTCAAGGCTTACTACAAAAAGCCAAAGAAGATGCTGCGCACCCCATTCCTGTTATTTTTAACCTTGCTGCTTGGACAGAGGAATATAGCGCTGACTTTACCGAATGGTTGGCGAGGGTTTTAGTTGATTTTTACAATTATCCCGAAGAGTTGGCTTATACTGTTATATCAGAACGTAAAATCATTCCCTTGCTTGACGGCTTTGACGAAGTGGGACAACACCTTCCTACTGCCGAAGCGCGTAATCAGATCCGTAGCAAATGCCTCGATAGTATCACCAATTACCAAAATCTTGATTTTGATCCCTACAAGTATGTGATATGCTCGCGCATAGAAGAATACCAGCAAGCAGGAGGGCAAGCACCCGTAAAGCTGAAAATAACCGTGAAAGATGTTAGTCTTGAAAAGGTAATGCAAACTTTGGCATCGGCAAAAGAAAGGTTGGGAGAGAGCCACGCCAATGTCAATGCTAATGCCGCTCAAAACCTATGGACACTATGCGAGCAATACCCTTTGCTAAAAAAAGTACTGCAAATCCCTTTTTATTTCAATGCCGCCATGCAAACTTTTCATCATCGGCTTGACGATCAGAAGGAACTTCCTGAGACGGAAGAAGAAATAAAGCATTTGCTGGTAGATGAATTTGTCAAACGAAAAATAGACCATCAAGAGAAGAAGAAGAAAGCCTATGATGCTGAGTATGTGAACGATTACTTAAAGTATTTGGCTGTTTGGCTACAGCGAAAGAAGAGCAT
>WTJX01000264.1:3389-5592 GCA_011524675.1 Cytophagales bacterium | reverse complement strand
GCGTAATCTTTATGTCCAAAAGCAAAATTAGGACAGTCAAGATCAAAACGTAAAAAACCTTCTGTCGTATGCTGGTCAAGTACCGCTGTAGGAGTTGTACTAGCTTCATGAGCTAGCTCAGACAAGCCTAGACTAAACGCTAGACTGCCTTGGTAGCGGTTAGCGATCTGAGTACCATCTATTTGTAAAGGTTCAAACAAAGAAATACTAGGCATAGTAGGAAAGCTTTTCCATTTGGACTGCTGTAGCAAGGAGGGTAATATACGATAATGAGAGGCGTGAATGTCTTCTGTAACAGCGTGGTCTAGCTGTTCGTTTAAGTAAGTCTCATAATACTCTTCCATGCTTTGCTCCTCCAAAGGAAGGGAAAACCAATCTAATGTAATATCTAGCTGTGTTATATTTTTTGAGAAAGCTTCAGGATGCCCTACAATAAAATAATGTTTGTTTTGAGGAATAGTACCAAAGAGTTCAAACGGTTTGTTAGGGTTCACCTTACCCAAATTATTATACAAAACAAGATTTTTAAGATCACTTACATGAGCCTCTAGTTGTATGTTTTGTATCGTAAGCCCTGCCACCAAAGAGTAAAGAAAGAGTGAACACTCATGTTTTAGGGTGATTTGTACAAAAGGGTTTTGTGGTATGGGCGACTTGTAGAGGGTAGTAGTATCTTCTAGAGCTTCTATGGCAGCTTCATGACTCGATAGCTCAATGGTAAACACCCATTGACATTGATCTTGGTTTAATTCAAACCCATATTTTTCAATGGTCTTTATTCCTGTTTTTTGAGAAATAACGATATCAAAAGCAGTAGAAAACACTTTATAGATCGTATCTTCTACAGGCTGACTATTATTTTTACTTACCATTTCTAGTAAAGCAATGGTCTTTTGAAAAGCTATGGGTGCAAAATCTAAAACTATACTAATGCTTCGCTTACCATACGATAAGTTAAAAAACGGAGATTCAAGGATAAAGCCAAGCCTTCCTTCTGTCATGGTTTTTTCTGTCGTACTCTTAAGCACTTGCTCTTCACCAAACAGTGCCCAGTCTTCTAGTTGTAGTAACTTTCCTTCTCTCTTTTTTTCTTTGGCATAAAAAGAGGTTACAAAGTATTCATTTGCTTTTTGGTGATAGCGATCGTCAGTACTCTTAAACAAAGAACATACCTTCTGTATGTTTACAGCTGTAAGGTAAGTAGTCTTGTGTACTTGATAATGCAATTCATCTATCCCCTCTTTTTTATCTGTACTCAACAGGCTCCCCCTTTCAAGGGTATGACTACTAACATCTTTTGAGAGCTGTAACGCTACAAATACTTCATCTGCAATGGCTTTTTGGGGTTTTTGTTGCAATACTTCGCGGTAATAAAAATCCAAATGCTTTTGAGGTAATTGATTTAGAAGATTTTGGGCATGCTGAAACAACTTCAAAAAGGCAATGTACAAGGCAATATGAGGCGTATTATTTTTTACACCTCCCATCAATACGCCTACCAAAGTATTCGCTCTTTCTATCGTATGATTTATAGTATAAAAAAACACATTGAATGTTTGCTTTATCTCATCTATTTCTGCGTTAGTAAGGCTAGTAGGGCTATAATAGTGATGATGGTTTTTTATTCCCCAATCCTGTATCAACTCTTGAAACAAACCTTCTATAGGCTCCTCCCAAGACAATAAAGATTTATAGGCATACAATATTTTGATAGATTGCTCTAGCTCTTGCTCAATAGCGTTTCTGATCGCAAAAAGAAAGTCTGCCGTTTGTTCATTTTCGGTAACGGTTTTACGTACAAAATTGAGCGAATCTGCAATGCTAAGAATATTTTCTATCAACAGATTGGCGATACGTTTTTTGACTTTCTGACTAGATGCCAAATAGGCTTTATCTAGCAAAGCCTGAATATATCGTTCTAGTTTTGAGATATTAAAGTTGGCAATCCCTATCAAAAGAATAAGATTGTCACGGTTAAAAAAGTCCTTCCAGTGAGCGCTCTGATCGACACCGAGCAATGCTTTTTGATCGTAAAACTTGATAAGTCCGCTATACTTACGTACAAACTCTAGCATATCTGGAAGTGTACGCTCATCGATCTTTAAGAAGTCTGGGCTTAACTCATTTCTGTAACGCTCTACTTGAGTAGTCCCTTTAAAAATATCGAATTTGTTTTGCTTCATCCGTCTATGTATAAAGTAGC
>WTJX01000264.1:0-3289 GCA_011524675.1 Cytophagales bacterium | reverse complement strand
GTCCCTTTAAAAATATCGAATTTGTTTTGCTTCATCCGTCTATGTATAAAGTAGCCATCTATTAGTATCTAGTCGTTAGTCTGTAGTATTGAGTACAAAGTATAAAGTTTATTAATTACTATTTTGCGACTTGCGGTATGCGCTTTTAATTAAACTCTTAACACTAATCATTAATCACTGTAAGTAGCTAGTCATTAGTCTATAGTATTGAGTACAAAGTCTTTAGTACAAAGCACAAAATTTATTAATCACTATTTTGCGACTTGCGCTTTGAGCTTTTAATTAAACTCTTAACACTAATCATTAATCACTATTAAGATAGACATGAGGAGCGCGAATTCATTCCACGAAAGTGGAAGAAGATTAAAGAAAAAAGACTAAAGAAGTGAATTATGGATTAAACGTTAAACACTAATCACTAAACACTATAATCTCATCACCCATCTCTCATAATTCATAACCCGTCACCCATCACCCCATATTAATCTCTAATCACTAATCGTTAATCACTAATCTTTGATCTTTAATCTCTAATCCTTTCGTTTAGCGAATAGAAGCCACAAAATTTTGTATATCGCTACTTTCAAGTTTTTCTTTATTGATAGCTTTGATGAATGCACTACCTATGATAGCACCTTGTCCATACAAACATGCCTGCTCATAAGACGCTTTGTCTTTGATATTAAAGCCTACAAGCACAGGATTTTTGAGCTCTTTCTTAGATAAGGAAGTTAAATATTGCTCTCCCAAACTCTTGTTTGCTGCTTCATTGCCCGTAGTACTATTAGAAGACAAGGCATAAATAAAGCCCTCAGAAACCTCATCTATTTCTTGCAAACGTTCATCAGAGGTTTGTGGCGTTACTAAAAATATATTAGAAAGGTTATTTCGCTCAAAGATAGCTTTGTACTGATGCTTATACTCATACATAGGCAAATCTGGAAGAATGAGTCCATCAATACCCAATGCGCCTACTTCGCCACAAAACTTTTCTAAACCATATTGAATCACAGGATTAAGGTAACCCATCAATAAGATAGGAAGAGAAACTTCTTTTCTTACCTCTTTCAACTGTTCAAGTAATTTTTTGATGGTCATGCCATTGTCAAGTGCTTGTAAGCTACTTCCCTGTATGGTAGGGCCATCCGCCAAAGGGTCCGAATAAGGCATACCCAATTCTACCATATCCACTCCTGCCTTTTCTAATTCTTTTAAAATAAATAGTGTATCATCAAAGTTTGGAAAACCAGCCGTGAAGAACACATTTAAAATATTTCCTTTCTTTTTGTCAAATAGTTGAGTTATCCTGTTAGTAATCATGCTATGCTTAGAACAAATTTTGTTAATTTTGACTTACTTGTTTTTTAAGAAGGCTTTCACAAATCTTTACATTATAAAAACGGCTATTATTGTCTGCCTACTTTCGATAAAAAACAAATCTACCAAAAAATTAATGAAGAAAAAGATAACCATCATCATTTCTGACACAGATAAATCTCTTTCGCTAGAGTGGTTGGTCACTTATTTGGACCAAACGAGCTATTTACTTTCTTTTATCCTCATCAACAGACATGATAAAAATACTGCCTTAACCGATTTTTTAAACAAACATCACATCCAATATTTCAAAATTCTTTACCGTAACAAACTGAGTATTCCTTACAACATTTGGAAATGCTGTGCTTATCTCAAAAAACTGAATCCAACAATTGTTCACACTCATTTATTAGATGCTAACCTTATCGGTCTTACCGCAGCACGGCTAATGGGCATAAAAAAAAGAATCTATACAAGACACGACAGTACACTTCACCATTGCTATCACAAAAAAGGGGTGATGTATGACCTATTTAACAATTGGAATGCTACCCACATCATTGCTACTTGTCAAAATGTACATGAAACGCTCACAATACGTGAAAATGTAGAAGTAAAAAAAATCCATCTTATTCATTATGGCTTTGAATTAGATAACTTTCAAACAAAAACTAACTTAAATCTAAAATATAACCCACACCATCAATCCCCAGTGATAGGAGTGATTTCCCGTTTTGTGGTATGGAAAGGAATACAATATATCATTCCTGCTTTTGAAAAACTGTTGGATCAATACCCAAACGCCATGTTAATTTTGGCAAATGCTAGAGGCCCATATGAAGAAGAAGTATTACAGTTAATGAAGAACATACCCCAAAAGAACTATAGGTTGATTCCTTTTGAAAACGAATTATTTTCTTTGTATCAATCTTTCGATGTACTAGTACACGCCCCTATCAACGACCATATAGAAGCTTTTGGACAAACATATGTAGAGGCCTTGGCTTCCAAAACACCTTTGATATGTACCGTATCAGGCGTAGCGAAAGAGTTGATAGTGGATAATTTCAACGCCTTAGTCGTCGCCTACGAAAGTAGTGAACAAATTTTTGAAAGACTCGTACAATTGCTAGAAAATAAAACCATTCAAAAAAAACTTACAAAAAACGGTATCAACAGTATAGCAAACTTTCAGCTTCACCATATGATACACAAACTCGAAAAATTATATACTTAAATGTATCCATTCAGTAAACGTAGTAATAAGTCCATAGATATAGACCATAGACTATTTTTAAAAAAGTGATCGGTGAATTAAAAATACGCTATCCATAAGAACAAGTGATTTTAGTTCAAACTAAGAAGTAATTTAAACTTCTTTGTAATGAGTTTGAATTGAAAAATTAATGAAGTAATTTGAGCTTTTTAGAGTCAAGAAAAGCTTGCAGATTTATTATTGATGAATAAAGAAAATACAGAAAACTGGGACATCGTCATTGAGCCAAAGCATTCTCTGCTGAAGCTAAACCTTGCAGAAGTGTGGAGGTACAAAGACTTATTACTGATGATGATCAGGAGAGATTTTGTTACCTATTACAAACAAACCATTCTAGGCCCTATTTGGTTTTTTATACAACCCTTGTTGACTACCTCTACCTTTACCTTAATATTGGGTAAAGTAGCCAAACTATCAACCGATGGTAAGCCAGATTTTTTATTTTATATGGCAGGTATTACGCTATGGAACTACTTTGCAGATTGTTTGCATAAGACTTCTACCACATTCAAAGATAACCAAAACATATTCGGAAAAGTTTACTTTCCTAGGTTAGTCGTTCCTTTATCCATTGTCATTTCAAACCTATTAAAATTTGGAATACAGTACGCCTTATTTCTCATCGTCTTATGTATTTATTGGTTTAGAGGTGAAAGCTTTTGTATCAGTCCGTTTGTATTGATTACACCCTTACTT
>WTJX01000641.1:2781-5612 GCA_011524675.1 Cytophagales bacterium | reverse complement strand
AAAATAGGCTTTTCTATTACCACTAATGGCACACTTTTGCAAGAGCAAGATATGTACTTTTTTGAAAAGTATGGTTTTGCCGTTACCATAAGCATAGATGGGGATAAGAATGCACATGATGCCTTGCGTCCTATGAAGGGAGGTAAAGGAAGCTATGATACCATCATACAAAATGTAAGTCCATTTTTAACACATCAAAAAAACATGCAGGTATCTGCAAGAGTAACGATCACTCCATCAAACCTAAACTTACGCTCAACCCTCAATGAATTAATAGCTTTAGGTTTTCATAGTGTAGGTTTCTCACCATTGCTCAATTCCAGTAATCATCAAGGAGAAATGCAAGCCGAAGATTTGCAACTATTATTGAAAGAAATGATAGCTTGTGGACTAGACTTTGAAGAAAATCTTATTAAAGGCAAACGTTTTCCGTTTTTGAATATGGTCAACGCTTTTAAAGAAATAGCTAAACAAACACACCGTCCCTATCCTTGTGGAGCAGGAGCAGGCTATATGGGAGTATCAGCAGACGGAGAGCTTGCAGCATGTCATCGTTTTGTCAATGAAGACAGAGGAGCATTAGGGACTATTGCCGAAGGGATAGACACTATAAAACAAAATAACTGGTTAGCAGAAAGACATGTACATCAACAAACACCTTGTACACAATGTTGGGCAAGGTATTTATGTGGAGGGGGCTGTCATCATGAAGTGTTGGACAAAGGAAGACCAGCCTGCGATTATATAAGAGGATGGCTGTATTATACTCTTCAAGCTTATGATAGAATCAACAGACTTGTACCCAACTGGATGAATTGATGGCAATACAAAGGTATGAAGTAGCTATTTTAGGGGCAGGACCAGCAGGCACTACAGCAGCACTAAGGTTAAGACAGTTAGGTTATAAGGTAGTTGTACTAGAAAAAAAACGTTTTCCAAGGTTCAATATAGGGGAGTCTCTCAGTCCTGGAGTCAAAGGGATATTAGCATACCTACAGGCAGAACATCTTTTAGCACATCCGTCTTATCTTTCAAAACTTCCTATGTCCATATTGTGGGACGCTGAGACACCTTTACGTACTGATGGAGATCAAAACCAGCATACTCTTGTCGATAGAGCTGTTTTTGATAAAGCATTATTAGATCTCTGTCAAGAAAGAGGTACAGATGTAGTACAAGAAGCTAAAATAGACCATCTCAAGCAGGAACAAGGATATTGGGACATTACCTATCATCAGCACCGTCAAACCAAAGCAATACAAGCAGACGTTATATTTGATGCAAGAGGAAGGCTAGGCGTCTCTTCATCAGATCGTTTTATTACAGGGGCTCAGACAGTAGCTAAATGGGCATTGTTAGATACGTCTCAAAGGCTTACTTCTTCATTTCTTGAAGCATGCCCATCTTTCTGGCTATGGGGGGCGCCACTGCCTTGTGGTCAAGCAAGGATTATTAGTTTTTCAGATGCTAGCCTACATAAACAACGAATAAGTCTGCAAGACATGATAGCACAAGCTACCCTAGCAAAGTCATGGGGGAGTACGTTTCAATTAAAAGAAGAAAAAAGTCAGGCCATACAATCTTATTGGAATACAAAGGCTATACAAGAATGCTATTATTCCATTGGAGAAACAGCCTTTGCTTTAGACCCTCTTTCATCCTCAGGAGTCGAAAAAGCTATGCGTTATACTTTACAGGCAATACTAGCATTTCACACAAGCTATCACCATAAAAAACAAGCTTTAGCACACCAGTTTTTAGAAGATAAGCTACTCACTTCCGTTTCGAGTCATGCTGTAATGAATCAAAACTTTTACGAAAAAGCATATTTTGACAATACATATACTTTTTGGAGTAAAAGGAAGCAACCTTTTATACACGAAAAATGGCAAGGGACACAGCAAGAAAAATTATATCAAAAACATATAGATATGATTTTGAATCAAGAAACGTATGTGTCAAAAAGAAAAAAGACAAAGCTAGCTGTTGACCTTAACAGTAACATGCAACTCGCTACCGAACTTCGATTTCAAAAGAGTATATGCGTAGAACAAGACGACCTGATAGAAAAGGAAGCCATACATCATCCTAGTTTCCAAAAACCAATTGCTTACTTAGATGGGGTAGCCATCGCTCCATTGCTCCGAAAGTTGCCTTCAACTTTTTCTTTGGCAGACTTACCAAGCTATTGGGCGACAAGTATCACACCAAGATACGCTCAAAAGATGCTTTCTTTTTTGATGCAAAAAGATGTCATACAGCAAGTTTCTAACTAGGCAGACACATGTAATTGTAAGAAGACTTTGCATAACTGAAATTTTGTATAAAGCTGAATAAGTGCAAAAGATGGTTTTGCAAAGCCTTCTTTTAGTTCAAAAGTTCTACCTTTGCAGTATGAAAGAAGCGATAATCACTATTGTAGGTTTTCTGGGGGCGGGGAAAACAACACTTTTGAACTATTTGATTAATGCCTATCTAGAAAAAGACTGGCATCCCTTTGTGATACTCAACGACTATGAAAATGCCTACCTAGATATGCAACAGCTTTCTACCAAGATAGATTCAGACTTTCTAAAACCCCTTACAGGAAGTTGTATCTGTTGCAGTGGAATAGGAGAACTTCGCAACTTTGTCAATAATATTCCCGAAAGAGACAAAGGAATTACCCTCATAGAAGCTAATGGTACTTCTGATGCTACAGCCTTAATGGGTTTTTTGGGCGTTGGTTTGGCTGAACGTTTCCTTCCACCTATTCAAGTATCCGTAGTAGATGTGAAGAATTGGCAGAAAAGAGAATTTCATAATGAATTGGAAGCCAAGCAAATTCAAGT
>WTJX01000641.1:0-2681 GCA_011524675.1 Cytophagales bacterium | reverse complement strand
ATCAAAGGCTGTGTTCAAATAGAAAACCAAGAAGGATATACTTATTTTGATCGTCTTCCAAATGGAAAAATAAATGTAAGACCATTCAATGGAGAACCATCTACAGGGGCAAAGCTACTCACGATAGGCCCAGGAAGTGATCTTTCATTATTGGAAAAAGCAGTAAATCAAAGTTTGTCAAAAGCCAAAGTACTTTAGTCCAGTACTTCTAGGATAAGCTTACATGCCTTTTTGATTTCTTTTTCAGTAATGGTGAGGGGAGGAGCTATACGCATCGCGCTGTCACAGTATAAAAACCAATCTGTTAACACCCCGTTTTCAATAGCTTTATCTATAATAGGTTTCAAAGTGTCAAAAGAGCCAAACTCAACCGCCATCATTAAACCTTTATTTCTGATAGATTTTATTTTAGGGTGTACTAATAGTGTTTTGATAAGTTCCGCCTTAGCCTCTACTTTATCTAAAAGGTTGTCATCTTGAATAGCTTCTAAGGTAGCCAAAGCAGCTGCACAGCACACAGGGTGTCCTCCAAAAGTAGTTATATGACCTAAGATAGGGTTGTTTTTGAGGCAAGACATGATTTCCTGAGAGGAAATAAAAGCTCCGATGGGCATACCACCACCTACGCCTTTGGCTATCGTCATGATGTCTGGAACAATACCATAATGCTCAAAAGCCCATAATTTACCAGTTCTACCCGCGCCACATTGTATCTCATCCAAAATGAGTAAAGTACCTGTTTCGTTACAACGCTTCCTCACAGCTTCAAAATACTGCTTACAAGCAGTTTTTACCCCTGCTTCTCCCTGTACCGTCTCCATAACAAAAGCTGCCGTCTTAGAAGTAATCTTTTTAAGTTCTTCTTCAACTCCAAAATAAACCTGTTTGATGTCAGGTAGTAGAGGACGGAAATTTTGTTTGTATGATTCTCCGCCACCAATAGAAAGAGCACCGTGTGTAGAACCATGATACGCATCAAAACAAGAAACGATCTCGGTTCTTCCAGTGTGCCTTTTAGCAAGTTTTAATGCCCCTTCGATTGCTTCACTTCCAGAATTAACAAAGAAAACATTATCTAGTTTTTCCGGTAAACTATCCGATAAAGCCTTAGCAAGACGTGTTTGAGGGCTTTGTACAAACTCACCATAGACCATCACATGCATATACTTACGCAACTGTCTGTTTATGGCATTGACAACCTTTAAGTGTCTATGCCCTACATTACTTACACCAATACCCGAAATGAGATCTATATATTTCTTGCCTTTACGTCCGTGCAAATAAACACCTTTGGCACTGAGAATCTCTAGTTGAAGAGGGAAGTCAGAAGTTTGTGCTACGTGATTTAAAAAAAGTTGTCTTTGAGAAAGCATTCTTACTATTTAATGTTCTTTTCCATCATAAATCCACATAGCTTGGGTATCTCCGGCTTTAGAAAATCCCATTTTTTCATAAAAGGCTATAGCTTGATGGTCTGAGCTAAGCATTTGCATATGAAAACCTTTGTAAACCTTCATTAATTCACTCATAATCGTTTTACCAACGCCTTTTTTTTGGTAGCTGGGAAGCACTAAAAGATGAGGGAAATAAACGACTAGGTATCCATCTGAAATAGCATTTCCAAGCCCCACTAAGGTATCATTATCCCATGCGGTAATAAGGGTATGCGAGTTCAAAAGAGCACGGTATAAAGTTTCAGGTTTTTTAGCCGCACTCCATTGGTTTGCCTTATACAAAGCAATGATTTTTTCTTGTGAAATATTCTTTTCTGAAGAGACCCGTATGTTCATCATTACTCTAATGCTACTTTATTACGGTAACCTGAATTTCCTAAGATGATAAATCACGATTTAAAGAGGGAAACCCATCGGGTCAGGATGCTGAAAAGCATAATCAAGGTTTTCCTTTATCTTTTGGTTTGATATGATCTTATACGGTGGAACATTTTCTACTTTAGCATACTCTGGTTTTTCTAACGCTGATCGTTCTGCTAAACAGGTATAAAGGTCTTTCCTCATCGGGTGTAAGTCAGCACAAATATTGAAAATGTCATTTTTCTTTTCTTGTCGAATAATTTCAGAAATACATTCGATCACATCTTCACGATGTACCAAATTTACCTGAGTGTCACCAGTGCTAAGATTCTTTTTGCCAGCAAAATGTTTCACTAACGTTCTCTCAGGTCCAAATAGACCTGCTAGGCGTAAAATAGTCGTGTCAAAATGCTTATTTTTCAATAATAGTTGTTCTACCGTGAGTAAGGTCTGGTTACCTGTATTTTCTTCTGTAATTTCTAAACACTCCTTTACCTCATCACTTGGAGAAGGGTAGATAGACGTAGAACTCGTGTAGATGACCCATTTGATAGCACTTTTCTCTATGTGAGGAATCAATGTTTTTATTTGATCTACATGGTACTGTACACCGTGCTTTCTGATTTGTGGAGGGATATTTATGATGAGAATATCGGAATACAGAAATTCTGGGTTTACTTTCATTTCTTGGTTGACAACCAGTGTAAAAGGTTGAATACCAGCTTTTTTGAGTACAGGTAACTTTTCGCTTGTTGTTGTAGAGCCTTTAATGTTGTATGTGTCTTTAAGATGAATTCCTAGAGGAAGCCCTAGCCATCCGCAACCTAAAATACTGATCGATTTGTTTTCCGAAGTTGACATGTATTG